>JADDQE010000021.1 GCA_016781525.1 bacterium
CACCACCCATCGCTCCACCACCACCCATCGCTCCACCACCACCCATCGCTCCGCCACCGCCCATACCAGCACCCATAGCGCCACCTAGCAGCTGACTGAAGAGCCCGGGCTGTTGCTGCCGCATCTGCCCCGCCACCTGCGCCAGATAGCGTGGGTCCTGCATGCGGTCGTCAATGCCATCGTGATTCATGTCGGGGAAGTTCACCCCGCGCTGTTGGGCGCCCTGCTGGAGGTACCGCCCTAGCTCCATTCGCTGCTGCGGTGATAGACGACCGAACGACTCCTGCGCCGCCGCTTGCCACTCCTGTGGCGGGAGCTGGGGGGCGACCTGCTGATAGCGCTGGAGCGCCTCCTCGTCGGAGATGCCGTCGAACGGCGCCCCTTGATTGTAACGGTTGGCGAAGTCCTGGAACTGTTGGCGCTGTTGGCCGCCGCCCAGCATGTTTTGCAGAATGTCCATACTCTCTCTCCTCCTACTACCGTCGGGAAATCCCGTAGCGGCGTTTGGGTCTTACAGTGTGCATGGCCTATGCCATGACCCGCGGTACTCCGTTCAGCTGCGCGGTGTCCTCCATCTCTGACCGTTCACCAACACCTTGCGCAGACACAGCGCGTGCAACTCATGGGCAAGTTGGTTCACCACCGCGTCATCGACGCAGCGAGGCTGGATGCAAAGCGGAGTTACGGAAGGCAGAGTGACATGGTTATTGCGGACGTGGGGCGGATAGCACTACGTGGCGATCGCTGAGGGACACCCACCGGACGAGTATCCCGTCAATGTCCGACACGTCGCCAATGTCGTCCAGACCAGCCGACCATCCACAAATACGGGCTGGACAAAGAAGCCCAGGCCGCGCAAGAACGCCAGGCCGACAACGGCACCTTGTCGGCCAAAGCCCTGGAGCGCCGCACCTACGAGGATATGCTCCCGTCCTGCGTAAAGGAGATTGCGCGCCTCGAAACGCACAACGAACAACTGCGTGCACAGATGGACCTTATCGAGTACCACACCGCCTGACTCTCCATCGATCCCGGGCAGCTGTACCTCCTCCCCATTGCGAAGTCGGACCGCAGTGTCTCGAATGCCGAACGTCGCAAGAAGCGAGGGTAGATGACCTTGACTAACAACTCCTCTGATCGCTAGCACCGTAACCGCAACGTCCGCTGAACTACCAGCTCATTGTCTAAATTCTGCTGCTGCATGGCTGGCCGTCGCACTTCCATAACACGAGTGGTACCTATAGCTTGAGATACGCAGCAACGGTGTCGACGCGTTTCAGGTGGAATCGCTCGTTAGGTGCCCCCCTTTCGTGTCTCCAGGGTATGGTACGTCAGCGAATGACGGCTGAGCAATGGTAGGCTGACCGTAAAGGTGTGCCTTGTCCTTTTCGCCTCCTGCCTTCCACCTGGTCACTGTAACTGCTCACAAGCTCCTTGAAGCGATATAACCCGATCCCTGTACGGCGATGGGCTGGGTGGCATTCGTCGAACGGCGAACTTTGCATTAGGTCGGCCTAGCTTTTACCGGAATTTGACAGAATCCTACCCTGCGCCTACACTGCGATATGCTGCAAGGGAGTTTCGTTGTGCATCCGCTATCCCCCATCGTTTCCTTGCACGGTCATCACCTCGATTGGATGTGATCCAACGGGTTGAGCCAACTCCCTGTGGTTGGAGCTGAATGACCAGCTTCAGGGCGTTGTTCTTCTCGCAATGGATGCGTTGCTTCTCGGCACAGCCCTATGTTGAAAGGAGCCGACCCGACAACGGAGACCAATGAAGGCGTCGAAACAGGTATCACCCTATCCGAGCGCCCGATCGGACGGTATGGCACCTGCAAATAACCGCCCCGCGAACGGTTCAATGCAGCCCTCCACGGTTGCTCTTCATGCATCATCGGGTCAGGCGCTCCTGTTACTGTTGAAAGGAGTGGACTTTCCGGCTACAGAACCCAGTGGCTGAACACACCTGTCCGTTCAGCCTCGTACGTTCAGACTCTCCCGATCCGGTTCCACCCGAAACCAGTATTCGCGACTATGGGGGACACGATGGCACGGACACAGTCAACAGGAACGAGCATACCGACAGCAGCATCTGCAGCTGACACTGCTGAGGGATCGAACATCTGGAAAGTAATCTTCGCGTCGGCAGCGGGGACGATGATCGAGTGGTACGATTTCTATCTCTTCGGAAGTCTGAGCGCTGTACTGGCCCCACAATTCTTTCCGAAGACGAACCCAACCGCGGCTTTCCTGTACACCCTGGGCACATTCGGTGCTGGTTTTGCCGCCCGCCCGTTCGGCGCTCTGGTTTTCGGTCGGATCGGTGACCTCGTCGGCCGCAAGTACGCCTTTTTGGTGACCCTGCTGCTGATGGGTGGTGCGACGACGCTCATCGGGTTGCTACCGGGCTACGCCACGATTGGTATCCTGGCCCCCATTATTTTGTTGCTCATTCGGCTCATTCAAGGGCTCGCCTTGGGCGGCGAATATGGCGGTGCCGCAGTCTACGTGGCGGAGCACTCGCCTGATAACCAGCGAGGCTTTTTCACCAGCTTCATCCAGACTACCGCGACCCTTGGCTTGTTCGTCTCGCTAGCGGTCATTTTGGCGGTCCGGTCTATGATGAGCCCAGAGGCCTTTGCTGACTGGGGCTGGCGCATCCCATTCCTGCTCTCAATCGTTCTGGTTGGCATCTCGGTCTACATCCGGACAAAGATGAGCGAGTCGCCGCTCTTTACGAAGCTGAAGGCGGAAGGCAAGACCTCGAAGGCTCCCCTTAGAGACAGCTTCGGTAACCGCCGCAATTGGGGTGTCATCCTTACCGTGCTCTTCGGTGCCGCCGCCGGTCAGGCGGTCATCTGGTACGTTGGGCAGTTCTACGCCCTCTTCTTCCTGCAGAATGTGCTCAAAGTCGAGTTTAGTACGGCAAGCACCATTGTGGCGGTCGCGCTCTTATTCGGCTTGCCCTTCTTTGTCTTCTTCGGCTGGCTCTCCGATCGGATCGGACGTAAAAAGGTCATGTTGGCCGGTAACCTGCTTGGAGCACTGGCGGTCTACCCGACCTATCAGGCATTGGCTAGCGCTGCCGGCCCGATCGATGAAGCAGCACAGCTGGCGACCAGCCCGAACGTGGTCCTGCTAACCTTCTTGGTCTGGACGCTCTTGATCTGGGTTGGGATGGTATATGGCCCGATTGCGGCGTTCCTGGTTGAGGCGTTCCCCGCGAAGATCCGCTATACCTCGGTCTCGCTACCGTATCACGTTGCGAACGGCTATTTCGGCGGCTTCCTCCCGCTGATTGCAACGGCCCTGGTCGCGCGGACCGGCAACATCTACGCGGGCTTGGTGTTCCCAATTGTTGTGGCACTAGCAACATTCGTTATTGGGATCTTCACGCTCAGGGAAACCAAGGACGTCAAATTCCACGAAGAGGAAGTGCCGGCGGTTGCCTAAGCCGTAAAGGACGACTGCAGTTGCTCCTTTTGTCGAGACCAGCTGAAAGAGAAATCATGGGAAGGTACTGGGCTCAGGTCAGCACCTTCCCCGAATCATTACCTAAGGAGCGAATGACCGAGGTAGTACTGGCCGGGTCCCCTTGCCGCTCGTTCGCTAGGTAGGATGTCACTGACATCCAGGACCTTCGGGTCGCCCCGAGTCGGCATTAACAGCAGCGGAGTCTCTGGCTTTGCCGTACAATATTGTTTGTCAAAGTTCTGCTAGAATAACTGGACACTAGCCACGGTACTGGTCATGCCAGATGTGAGACGATGGCTGGTGTAGGGAGCGAGAATAGCGCTTTGCTAACGCTTATTTCGCATAGCTAGCGGATAAGTGGACACGGTCGTTTGTGGACACGTAGGTGATAGGCACCTAGGTTCTGTGGCGTTGTGATGCGGTAAACGAAAGTGGACACGGATGGGCACCCGCAGAACCCTTTTAGGATAGACCTTTTCTGATCGTCCAGCTACGGTTGCTGGATACCGACTACATACCAAGCATCGCGCCAAGGGGAGGAACGCAGGTTGGGCTGCTTCCTCCCCTTGGCTGTGTCCTGAGCTTTTATCCTAGCTGTCAAGCCACGGGATCACCCATGCCGTCCAGCACTACCTGGCGATTGCGCAGAAGGCACTTGGACGAATAACCGGTTGTCGTCCGGCACGTGGTCAGTGTCGTCCAGCCGAGCCGCATAACCATCGACAAGCACGACCGCGGACAAGGCGATCCACGCCGCTCAGAACACCAACGGCACCTGCTGCCAAAGCCTTGGAGCGCTGCACCTACGAGGACCTGCTCCGGTCCTGCCGGGAGGAAATTGCGCGCCTCGAAAAGCACAACGAGCCGTGCTGTATGGCGAGGACATCGAGCTCTGGGATTCGGGAAGCGCTTGGTGGCACGCCCTCTGCGATACGGACGACCAGTGCAGGTGCTGCGCTTTCGTCCATTACACTGGAGGAACCTGGATGACTCATCACACGAATGATCATGACCACACGCACGACACCGATGACCCGAAGATCCAGGAGGACTGGGAAGACAGCAGTAAGCTGGGGACCGCTGGTGGTGGCCTCGCCGGTGCGGCAACTGGAGCGGCGATTGGCGCGGCTGGTGGCCCGGTTGGGGCAGTCGTTGGCGGAGTTGCAGGTGCAGTGACGGGTGCCGGCTCGGGTGCGGTCGCGGACGCGGCCGGGGCAGAAGCGCAGGATACGATGGAAGGCCACGGGCATGAAGGCCCGATCGAACGCGGGCTCGGCATGGATATGGACAAGGACGGCGATGCGGACGGTCGGCGCGGCTAGGCTACACGTACACATGCCCTCGTAGCATAACGGCTCTGAGAAACTTCTCGGAGCCGTTTATTGTTCGCCGAACCGGAGGGATTCTGCGCAATATAGGCCGGTGCCCATGCATGTACCCACGATGTAGGCTCCTCCAGCTGGCTCGATGTCGGGGCGGGGTCACTGCGGTGCCGCTTGATAGCCACCATGGTCAACCGGAGCGGCGCCGACGGATGGTGGCACTTCGACGCCCCTATGAGACACAATCCGGCGCGCCCCACTTACAAGAACCTGCTTCGGTGCTGCCAAGGATCACTATGCCGGCGAAAAGCACAACGAACAGCTGCGTGCCCACATGGACCTCATCGAGTACACCATCGCCCGGCTCCCAATCGATCCCGAGCAGCTGTACCTCGCCATGCCCAAACCGGATCACAGAGCTGCCAACTCCGGACGGAGCACGCTGCGGAGCAGGCAGATCCGCCGACCGCAGCGATGATTGTATGCCTCGGCATGTCTATAGCCAGGCGCACCTACTGTCCAGCGAACCACGGCTCTGATAGTGGGGCAGGGCTCCACATAAATGAGCTCGACTCGTTCGAGCTCACAGCGGTACTGGTTAGGCGCCACCACGCCGAGGAGGACCGGCACAGGAGGCTGATCGGGCGTGTATTGCTTGAGATAGATCAGGAAGGCCGCTAAGAGGTACCGAGGTATCGTTGGGGCCGGTCGCTAGGCTCCCATTGAGATGTTTGAGCCAGGACTCGCCGACCTCAGGGCTGAGCCCAGAACGTCGAGCATCTCATCAACCTGGAAGGGCTTTGGCACAATCGGAATGCCGAGCGTGATGAGCTCTGCCTCGACGGCGGCGATGGTCTTAGCGGCCACGGTACAGACCACGACCGGAATCGCACTGGTAGCCG
The DNA here is from genome assembly GCA_016781525.1 of bacterium. Taxonomy (GTDB): domain Bacteria; phylum Chloroflexota; class Chloroflexia; order Chloroflexales; family Kallotenuaceae; genus LB3-1. The sequence goes on from JADDQE010000021.1 coordinate 5,701, forward strand.
GGTCCGCCCTCAGCCGGCGCAGCACGTTGGCCCCTTCCGCCTGATGCCCCAGCATCCAGTCGAGCAAAATCACATCGGGCGTACCAACCGGCGTGTCGCTGTTGGCGAGCAGGCCCAGCTCACCAACGTCAACGTCCCAGCCTTCCTCCGTCAAAATATCCCGATACAACGCGACGATCTCCGGATCATCCTCAACGACCAAGACACGAGCTGGCATAGCGACCTCATCTAGCACCGCGGGAACTGCAGACGGCGGGGTAGACTCCATTATACATTCCGGATACCACTTGGGCAATAACATGGAGTACGGAGCGGCAGCGGGCATTACAACGATGGGGCAGCCGGTGCTCGTAGTCATAGGCCGCCAGGATGCACCAGGCGACCGGTGAGAGCTGCCACGCGTCGGCATACCGAACAAACAGGGGCAGCACCTTCCGCAGGGAAACACGGCGACCAGTACTTGTCCTTGCGCTTTTCGGAAAGGACGGTACGAGCTTCGTCGTGGCTCAGGACTTGCTTCTGTGGCCCGCTGTATGAGTACCGAGCCTCCGACCATCGTTGTCGTGGATGATGATCACGAGACGGTCACGTTTTTGCGTGACTTCTTCGATATGCTGGGCATGGCGGTCGTCACGTGTTCTGATGGAGCGCAAGCGCCTGCCTGCACTGCGCAGCATCACCCAGCCGTCGTCATTCTTGATCTTTACCTCGAGGGTATGACAGGCGTTGACGTGCTCCGCCAGCTGCGGGCCGAGCCCAGCACGCAGGACATTCCGGTCGTCTTCTTCAGCGGCAGCGGCGACTATCTGCGTCGGCTCCTCCCGGATTTTGCGGCCCACGGCGCGTCCTTTGTTATCAAACCCGATATCGAGCAGCTGAGCGTCGTTGTGCAGCGGCTGGTGCAGCAATCGACATAACGCGACCTGACCTGGTATAATACACGTGAACATACATCACCGTAGCGGTGGTCTGTGCCTACTCGTCGAGCCGAGTACGTCTTCACTCCTTCCAGCGCAGGAGGGCTAACCATGTTGGAGCAGCGTCCCTGCTCTGAGCGCTCGCATTCCGACGATTAGGTTCCCTCATGCATAATCTACCGTTCGCCTTGGGCAATCCGTCCAGGCACGCGCAACTCCTAACGACGTTAGAAGGCCTCCTGGAGATCCAGGCAACCGAGGCGAAGCCTGCGCTCAACCAGGCGGCCCAGCTGGTGAGCGAGACACTCCGTGCCGACAAAGCGGATGTCTTCCTTTACCAGCCGGAGGTTGACACGCTCGTTGCCATGGGCACGAGTGATACGCCCATGGGTCGTAAGCAACTCAGCTTGGGGCTGGATCGGCTGCAAGTGTCGAACGGCGGCCAGACCGTTAATGTCTTCCAAAGCGGCGAGAGCTACCTTTCGGGGCACGTTGAAGCGGACCAGGATGAGCTCCGCGGCGTCAGGGAGGCGCTGGGCGTCCGCTCCGCAGTCGTGGTGCCACTGAATGTGGACGGAATCCGCCGCGGTGCGATCCAAATTGACTCAGCCGAGGCCGAGCACTTTTCCCCGGAGGACGTGCATTTTCTCGAAGCCGTGGCGCACTGGGTCGGCATGGTCCTGCACCGCGCCGAGCTGGTGGAGCGTCTCACGGAGGAGGCGGCTCAACGCTCACGGCAGGTGGCGGCCGATCAGCTCATCACGATCCTGGCACACGACCTGCGCGCACCACTCACGGCGCTTAAAGGCCGCATCGTGATGCTCCAGATGCGCGCGCAGCGGGACGGGCAGCAGGCCTATCTCCAAGACACCATGGCCATGAGGCGTTCAGCAGAGCGCCTGGAACGCATGATCACCGATCTGATGGACACCGCCCGCCTGGAGCAGGGCCTCTTTACGCTCACGCCCACGGTGGTGGACCTGGCGGCCTTGACCCGCGAGACGGCCGCGACGCTCCAAACATCGGATGATGAGATCGTGGTGCGAACGCCCGACGAGCTGGTCGTGGAGGCCGACCCCGATCGGATTCGGCAAGTATTGGAGAACTTGCTCACCAACGCGCGCAGGCATTCACCTGACGGCGTGGCCGTGATCCTGGAGGTCGGCACTGAAACGCGGGCAGACGGCAGCTGGGCAATCGTGACGGTGCGTAACTATGGACCCGGCATTGCACCGGACATACTTCCTCGCATCTTTGAGCGGTTCATGACTGGGCGGGGGACCAAAGGGCTTGGCCTCGGCCTCTATTTAGCGCGCGGCATTGCCCGAGCACACGGTGGCATGCTCACGGTAGACTCGTCTCCCGGCGAAGGGGCAACGTTTCGCCTCGCGCTCCCATTGAGGCGCCTGTCGCCAGCGGAGGGCACCGCCGAGTGATGGAGCGGGTGTCAGTCACAGGTCGCCGGCATGCGCGGTAATACTATACATGGGGTGGCAGACAAGCTGGGTATAGGATTGATGGAAGGAGCGGGTAGGATGGAACCTACGGAGCAGCGAGCGGGCCGCATCTTGGTCGTCGAGGATGATATTGAAGTTGGGGCGATGGTCGTCGACCACCTCCGCGGCAGCGGTTACGACGTGTCGTGGGAAACGACTGGACAGGGCGGGTTGCGCGTCATCCAGGAAGGCGGGCTGGCGCCGGACCTGATCATCTTAGATCTCCTCCTGCCGGATATTCCAGGTGAGGATGTGTATGCGGGCGTGGATGCGCACCCCGATTGGGCCCCGATTCCGGTCATTGTGATGTCCGGCTTACCGACCGGAGCCGCACGTGGCAGACTGCTGCCACGCTCGGTCTATATCCAAAAGCCGTTCGATCCCCCCCAACTGCTGGCGCTCGTCGCCCAATATGTTGGTCCAAGCGCGGGCCGCCCCGTGTCGGGCGCATGAGCTCTCGGTGCTTTGGGTGGGCTTGCGTACCTGGGGCAGCATCGTTTCCTGTCCTCTCAATCGGAGCCTGATACGGTGCTGGGGATCAGGCAAGCCTTCACGGGCTTGGCAAACGCCTATTTCACACGCTAGCGCATAAATCGACACGCTGGTTTGTGAACATATAGGTGATGAGCACCAAGGTTTTGTGGCGCTCTAATCCCCCGAACGAAAGGGGACATGGGCAGGCAACCGCAGAACCTTTGTGGAATAGATGTTTTCTGAGCGTTCAGCTCCCGTTGCTGAATACCCGCAATATGACAAGCATCGCGCAAAGGGGCGGAAAGCAGGTTCGGCTGCGTTCCGCCCCTTTGCTGTGTCCTGAGCGTTTGGATGTCGAGCCACGCCAGCGGCCATGTAGCCCAGCACTACCCAGCGATTGCACAGGATCACCCCGGGCCAATACCTGATTAACATCCGGCAGCGCCTGTGGCGTCGAGACAAGCCCGATGACCATCTCGTTGAACCGAATTCTAATAGAACATTGCTGCGCTGCTTTTGACCAGCTGCTTGAAGTCCTTGCTTCAGCATCGACAGCGGTTGAGCCAAGCAATCCAGCGCCGCCCGCCCACGCGGAGCCTCGGGCATCGGAACACTAGCCGTATCATGAGACACGTCGGCGGACGCGCATCACCCGAGCTGTCAGTGTTATCCCAAACGTACCGGGATTGGCCGCGTTGCCCTGCGGTGCTATACTCTCATGCGCCCAGCCGCTTGTCATGGGTGATTCTGAGACCTGAGCTGCAGGTGGAACGTGACATCGGTGGCAAGCAGCGTCTATCGATAACTGTTTACGGACGCGGTATCGGCCCATGCGTCAACACAATAGTCAACACTGGCTGTACCGGAGGAGGTACTCGTGCCTGATGAGATTCTGAGCGCGCCCGTCGCCCCTGTCATGTCTCAAACCCGCGTTCACCACGGTTACACCTTGGTCGACCCGTACGCCTGGCTACAGAACAAGGCTGATCCCGCGGTGATCGCTTACCTGGAGGCGGAGAACGCGTATGCCCGCGCGCGGCTGCAGCATACGCAGGCGCTCCAGGAGCAAATCTTCGACGAGCTACGAAGCCGGGTCAAGGAAGACGATAGTACGGTACCGCAGCCGTCGGGGCACTACTTCTACTACTGGCGCACCGAGGAAGACAAGCAGTACCGCATCTTCTGCCGCAAACAGGGCTCGTTGGATGCACCTGAAGAAGTGCTGATCGACGAGAATGTGCTTGCCGAGGGAATGCCCTACTGCCGCGTCTCCGTCTTTGAGCCGAGTCCTGATCATACCCTCCTCGCGTACTCGGTGGATACGACGGGCGCCTGGGTCTTCGATCTTTATATCAAAGACCTCCGTACAGGCAAGCTGATCACGGGAGCCATCCCGAACACTGCGTGGGGTGTCGCATGGGCGAGCGATTGCCGCACGCTCTTTTACACGATCTTTGACGAGGCCCACCGCCCCTACCAGCTCCATCGCCACACCATCGGCCGAAATCCGGACGGCGACTCCTTGGTGTACCACGAGCCCGACGATGCGTTTTCACTAAAAATCACGCGTACCCCAAGTGGGGCGTTCTTGCTGCTCACGCTCGCTAGCCAGAGCACCAGCGAGGTACGCTACCTCGCGGCCGACCAGCCTCAAGGGAACTTCCAGGTAATCCATCCGCGCCAGCATTGGATGGAATACTACGTCGAACATCATGGGGATCGCTTCCTAATCCGGTCGAACGAGCAAGCCGAGAACTTCAAAGTCATGGAGGCGCCCGTCGCCAACCCGGCGAAATCCCAGTGGCGTGAGATTATTCCCCACCGGGCTGACACGTTGATCGAGGACGTCCGTGCCTTCCGTGACCACCTAGTGGTCTTTGAGCGCAGTGAAGGTCTAGAGCGAATTCGCATCTCCGCTCCCGATGGCCGGACGAGCGTGGGCTACGTTCCCTTCCCGGAGCCGGTCTACACCTTTCAAACCAGTATCGGCTCGATTCAGCTCAATCGTGAGTTCAATACCACGGTTCTACGCTTCCTCTACAGCTCACTGGTGACCCCGGAGTCGACCATCGACTACGATATGCTCACGGGTACCTGGGACGTCAAAAAGCAGCAGGAAATCCCTAGCGGCTACGATGCGGCGCAGTATGAGGCCCAGCGGCTGCACGCAACCGCAGCGGATGGGACATCGATCCCAATTTCCCTGGTCTACCGCAAAGGGCTTCAGCGCGACGGACGTAACCCGACGCTGCTCTACGGCTACGGCTCCTACGGCTACAGCATGGACCCTGGTTTCGACGCCAGACGCATCAGCCTCCTAGACCGCGGCTTTGTCTACGCAATCGCGCATATTCGTGGCGGCAGCGAGCTGGGACGCGTGTGGTACGAGCAGGGCCGGCTGTTACACAAGAAAAACAGCTTTACCGATTTCATCGCCTGTGCGGAACACCTCATCGCCGCCGGCTACACGCTGCCTGACAAGCTCGCGATCCTCGGTGGAAGCGCGGGTGGCCTTTTGGTGAGCGCTGTAGCCAATCTGCGCCCCGAGCTGTTCAAAGCAGTGGTGGCCGTCGTCCCGTTTACAAACGTGGTGACCGCGATGCTGATGCCCGAGCTGCCGCTGACGGTTCCGGAGTACGAGCAGTGGGGTAATCCAGCGGACCCGGCAGCCTTTGACTATATGCTGTCCTACTCGCCCTATGATAATGTCGAGGCGAAGGCCTATCCCCATATGTTGGTCATCGCGGGATTGCACGACCTGCAGGTCCCATACTGGGACCCGGCGAAGTGGGTTGCGAAATTGCGTACGCAGAAAACCGACGACAACCAGCTGCTGTTGGTCACGAATATGGCGGCCGGTCACAGCGGAGCATCCGGTCGCTACGATCACCTGCGTGAGGACGCACAAATCTACGCGTTCCTGATCGATACGCTGGGGGCCAGGACTGAGCCGGGCTAGCGTGGTGGTGCGTCGATCAGCCATATAGTTAGTTGTGTCTGACATCAGCCTTCAGGCTATTTGTTTTCGGGCAATCCAGCTCTCGCCTCTCTGCAGGGTTGATATTGATTGCGCCTAGGCCTCTCCCCATGCCGCTCGTCAACCTAGCTCGCCGCCCAGCTTAACCACAGTACTGAAAGAGCCCAAGGGATTCACCCGTACTCCCTTGGGCTCTCACGGGGTACGGCTGTTCCAAGAAAACGGTGGAAGCAGGGCAGCACAATTCCCACGGTCGTCGCCGCGTCGCACGTCCTGCTTGTGACAAGCTGATGCCATGTGGTTGAAGGTCGTAGCTGCCAGCCTGTACATATTACCGTGATACTATAGCTGCGCTCAGCAGCCGGAGCGCCGAGGAGAGACATGTGCTAGCCGCGCGTCATGAGAGCAGTTGGTGTCGCTGTGGCTACAACAAGGAGGCTCAAATGTCCATCCATCCACAGGCAGGCAAGCAGGCGACCCCCGATATGCTCGTCAATATCCCGCGGCTCGTCGCGGCGTATTACACGACCAAGCCGGACCCGAACATCCCTGAGCAACTGGTCGCCTTCGGAACCTCGGGCCACCGCGGCTCGTCGCTGCACGGGTCTTTCAACGAGGATCACATTCTAGCGATATCCCAGGCGATCAGTGAGTGGCGCCGTGCGCAGCAGATCACCGGCCCGCTCTACATCGGGATGGACACCCACGCCTTGTCTGAGCCGGCCCACAGTACTGCGGTCGAGGTCTTCGCGGCTAATGGTGTCGATATTTGTATTCAGCAGGGGCTCGGCTATACACCTACCCCGGTTGTCTCCCACGCTATCTTAACCTACAACCGCGGCAAGCAGTCCGGTCTCGCAGACGGTGTGGTCATCACGCCCTCGCACAACCCTCCCGACGACGGCGGCTTCAAGTACAATCCGCCCTCGGGCGGTCCGGCTGATACGCAGACTACCAAGCAGATTCAGGACCGGGCTAACGAGCTGCTGCGGAATGGCCTGCGTGAGGTCAAGCGTATGCCTCTGGCACGGGCGCTTACCGCCAACACGACCACGCTGCATGATTTCATGACGCCATATGTGCAGGATCTCGGCAACGTCGTCGATATGCCGGCTATCGCCGCTGCCGGCTTACGCATCGGGGTCGACCCGATGGGCGGAGCAGCTGTGGCGTACTGGGAGCCGATCGCCGCGCACTACGGGCTTACTCTCGAAGTCGTGAACCGCAATGTCGATCCGACATTTGCGTTCATGACCGCCGATAAGGATGGCAAGATCCGCATGGACTGCTCCTCGCCGTACGCCATGGCGAGCTTGATCGAGCTGAAAGATCGGTTCGACATCGCCTTTGGCAACGACCCGGATGTGGACCGACACGGCATTGTCACCCGCAGCTTGGGCCTTATGAATCCAAACCACTACCTTGCCGTCGCAATCGACTACCTTTTCCAGCATCGTCCAAGGTGGAGTCCACAGGCCGCCATTGGCAAAACTCTCGTCTCCAGCTCGATGATCGACCGTGTCGCGGGGCAGCTCGGACGACGGCTAGCGGAAGTACCCGTGGGCTTTAAATGGTTCGTGGATGGGCTGCTCGATGGCTCGTACGGTTTCGGCGGGGAAGAAAGTGCGGGAGCGTCCTTCCTGCGGCTTGATGGAACAGCTTGGACGACCGATAAGGATGGCATCCTCCTCGACCTCCTGGCGGCTGAGATTACTGCGACCACGGGGCGCGACCCAGGGGAACATTACCGCGCGCTGGAAGACGCATTCGGCAGCCCGGTCTATGAGCGGATGGATGCGCCGGCGACGCCCGCGCAAAAGGCAGTGCTAGGCAACCTGTCCCCTGAGCGCGTCATGGCTACCGAACTGGCTGGCGAGCCGATCCTTGCCAAGATCACGCACGCACCCGCCAATCAGGCGCCAATTGGCGGACTCAAAGTGGTCACCGAGAACGGCTGGTTTGCGGCGCGACCGTCAGGGACCGAGAATATTTATAAAATCTACGCCGAAAGCTTTAAGGGCCGTGACCATCTCCGTCAGATTCAGGAGGAAGCTCAGGCGATCGTCACGGCAACACTCGCGGTGGCGTAGAACGTACCAGGCGACACATACTTTCTATGATTAATGTGCGGCCCGAGCCTGCACGCTATTGGCAGGTCAATAGTCAGTGCAGACAACAGCCCAGCGGTGGAGTCTCCATCGTGTACGCCGCTTCGTCTCGACGAAGCGGCAGCTCATGGTGAAGCGCCTGGCTGTGTATCGTGGGTGGTGGAGGTGCTGAATGCCAATTGTACGGATCGAGCTGACAGAAGGGCGAACAGCCGAACAGAAAAGCGCCTTGATCCATGGCGTCACTGATGCCGTTGTGGAAGCCCTGGCGGTCACGCCCGAGCAGGTTCGGGTGCTGGTATTTGAGGTTCCACCTGAGCATTGGGCAGTCGGTGGGACGACGCTTGCCGAGCGCCGCGGGATGACCTCGCGAAAGGGCACCGATCATGAAGGAAGCTAATCTATCGCTAACCCATCTCATGCGTCCGCCCGTGCGCTCCTCGACACGACCACCGCTGCTCATTCTGCTACACGGACTCGGCAGCAACGAGCACGATCTTTTTAGCTTGGCGCCGATGCTGGATCCGCGGCTGCTGATCGTCAGCGCCCGAGCACCGCACGTTCGGTCGCAGAGGAGCTACGCTTGGTTTGAGGTCGCCTTCACGCCCCAGGGACCTGTGATCAATCCGCAGCAGGCCGAGAGTAGCCGTCAAGCGCTGCTCCGTTTCATTCCTGAGGTGACGGAGGCGTACGGCACTGATTCAGCTAGAACCTATTTGATGGGCTTCAGCCAAGGGGCGATAATGAGCGCGAGCGTCGCGCTGACCGAGCCGGAGCTCATCGCGGGTGCTGTGCTTATGAGCGGACGCATTCTGCCCGAGATCCGCCCGCTTATTGCAGCGCCCGAACGTCTGAGCGGGCTGCCGCTGCTGGTTGTGCACGGTCTGAGCGACAGCGTGCTTCCGATCCATCACGCGCACGCCAGCCGCACGCTGCTGCAGAGTCTGCCCGTCCAGCTTGATTACCATGAGTATCAGATGGCTCATGAGGTGAGCGAGGAGAGCCTTAGGGATGTGTCCACGTGGCTGACAGCGCGCATCGACCGCGCCGACGGAGTGGGCTAGGCCAGGTCCATCGAGAAAGCCTGTCGCCGCGCGAGACGTAGCCCTTGAGCAGAGAGGGTGCACGGTATGCGCCTCGTTAAAGGATTACGTCGGCTCCGGAAAGCGCGGCAAGCGCCGGCAGTGATCACTCCTTGGTGTTCCCTTTGCGTCACCTTGGGTGAAGCTGCGTGCGGCACGGTCTCCTGGCCGATAGCGGCAGCCGAGTTAAGCTAACGACCAGCGTATTCAGACCGGGCGCCGGGCTCATGCTCGGCCTTTGTAACAAAATGCCGGCACGATTCGCCGCGATTGGTTTCCACAATGCTGTGTGAGCTTGCTACACTAAGACTTACAGGTAAATATCTTACCAGGTACAACATTTTCAGTATCGAGGCAGCAATGAATCGGCTTGATAAGCAGGCAGCGTCGAATACCGCTCAGACTAAAAATACCGAACAGGTAAACCTTAAGCACGATATTTTGAGCGCAGTCGGTTATATTCTCGGCGTATCATATCCAGTGCTGGCGCTCTCGACGGGCGTGCGCGCGATCTTCCAGCTCTTCTTCAAGGCTAGCGTTACCAACTACTTGGGGCCGTCGCTCAGCGCTGTGGCCGCGCTCTGCTACCTGCTCGCGACGATCGGTTTTATCCATCGCCGCCGCTGGACCTGGCGCCTCTCGGTCGTGTCGCTCGGCTTCGAGACCGCAATGACGTTCCTGGTCGGCACGCTGAGCTTGATCTACCCGGAGCTGATCGGGACTACCGTTTGGCGGCACTTCGGCGCCGATTACGGCTACTTCCCACTCTTCCAGCCAGTACTCGGCTTGGCATGGCTTGTTTGGCCGGAAACACTACGAGCCTATGGGATTCGTAGGCAGAATGAACCGGCAGTCTAGCGAGCCAACCAGGCACAAACCTACTCCGTCTTAACCACCTTGCTGAGGCGTTCAAAGCGGCCTGGCTCGAGGCCGCGCTGCTGCGCGAGCTTATAAGCCAGCAGCTGCAGCGGCACAATCTGCACCAGTGGGGTGAACTGCGCGGTTGTGCGGGGCACCTCAACCATGGCATAGCCGCTGTGCAATGGAAGGTCGTTGCCGATGAGCACGATATTGCCGCCATACCCCGCGAGCTCGGACGCCATATCCAGCATGAGGTTACGGGTGCCGTCTGGGCTGATTAACATACAGGCATGAAAGTCGGGGCGGACTGTCTCGAGGCTGGTATGCCGAAACAGTCCACCGCCGACGGCCCGCGCCTGGAGTCGTGCCGTTTCCTCAATCGTAGCGGCTCCCGCCATCGCCGCAGCAATACCATAACCACGGGCAATCACGGTCAAGTTACTTGCACCCGAGAGCCGCTCGACGGCACGATCAATCGGCTCCTCCCAGTTCGTGATGAATCGTTCTACGGCATCAATTGCCCGTATCGCGTCCGCCATGATCAAACCGCGATTTTCACCCGCAAGATATGCCGCAAATAGCAGCAAGCTGAGCTGCGTTGCCGTATGCGTCTTGCTCGGCACCGTTCGTTCGTCGCCGGCGTTGAGCTCCAAAATCCACTGGGCTCGGCGGGCAAGCTCGCTTTCGCGGTTGTTGGTCACTCCAACCACCTGCGTATCTATTGGTAGAACCGAGAGCAGCCGCCGGATCTCAACGCTTTCCCCCGACTGCGACACGACAACCAGCAACCCTGCTTTCAGGGCAAGCTTCAGCTGATAATGCAGCAGCTCCGATGTATCAACCAGAAAGGTCGGCACGCCACGGTTGTTTAGATACGTAGCCGCGGGATAGCCGGCGCTAAAGGAGCTCCCCATACCCGTAATCACAACGTGTGAGCGCATCGACCGCAGGGCCCACTCCCGGGCAATCGATGATAGCGTCGAGGTGCCCCGGGTGTACTGATCCAGCACGGAGCGGAGAACCGCCGGCTGTTCCGTGATATCTTGAAGCAGGTGACTCATAGCGGTGTTTTCGATTGCCTCATTGCATTCTTTGGCGGAACAACAAGCGCTCCGCAGACCCAAAGATACCATGTTTATCAACATATCAACATGGTTTTCCACAATATTTTTCGTTGTCCACGCTTGATTCCGGCGATTTCTCTGCAGTTATCCACAAAATAAAGCTGGACCACGATGCTATAATGAGAAGAACGAAGCGATGTGCAGAGCATGAATATCGAGACCTTGATTGTTATCTTGGGTATCGCCCTCGTGGCTGCGTTCCTAAGCAGAGCGCTGGCTGGCTACAATCTGCCGGGCTGCTTAATCACGTATGTCTTGGGCTGCCTTGGGGGTGTCGCGGGCTGGCTGGTTCAAACCCAGCTCATTGGCCACGACAATCTCGTGATACTGCCCCTTGCCGGTCAATCTGAGCCTGTCTCGGTGATTGGCGCAAGCATCGGCGCGCTGTTATTAACCTTTGTCGGTAGCCTGCTCGGCCGTCCCGTCCCATCGCGTAGCTCGCGATTACGCCGCTAATGGTTTAGCCTAGGATACACAACGGCCGGCGCTTATGGCCGGCCGTTCGCGTGTTACCACAGTAGCTTAGAAGCCTGACTAACCTGGACGTTGCTCGGCCGGCAAGAACACTTCGAGCAAATCTTCGACAAACGAAGTCAGAGCATCGCGGGTATTCTCACCACTTTGTGGTGCAGTCAAAAGGCCGATCGCAAGACCGATCAAGAACGAGCGCAAACCCCAGTTTACACGCCGGCGCGTGCGCTTTACGCTCTTTCGCACACCCTTACGGACCTCGCCCACCTGGTCGCCGGTCGCTTCCGCGAGATGGGAGGCACTTTCCGATAGCTTAGTCGCGCTCTGCCGGGCTGCCTTTGAGGCTTCCGCAGAGTACGTCGCCACGGCTACTCCAGCAACTGTCGCATAGTCCTTCGCCTTCTCACCCAAATTCGCATCCTTGAGCGTCTCAGCAGCCGTCGAAGTATAGTCTTTGAGCTTCTCGCCTACGACGGCACTGTAGTCTTTGGCCCGCTCGCCAAGCTGCACGTCTTTCAGCCTGCCAGTCGCCGTCGAAGCATAGCCTACAACAGCTCCGGTTACAACGTCGCCATAGCTGCGGGCCTTATCACCAAGCTCGGCATCCCGGATTGTTTCACGTGCCGCCGCGGTGTAATCTGCCACCGATTCGCCTGCCGTCGTCGCAACCGAGCGCAAGGATTCGAACGCCGAGCCGCCAACACTGCGCGCTCGTTCAGTTAGGCTGCCGTTGCTTGTCGCCCCGCGCGCGATATCTAGCTTTTCCTTGAGTGTTTCACGGATTGACCCAGATACGGCATAAGGGTCGCCCACCACTCGCTCCGTCGCACTGCTGGCATAATCTCGAACTTTATCGACAACACCTGTGGCAGCGGCGGTGCCGAGCGCGGCAACCGCAGCTTCTTTCAGGCCAATCGACCGCTTCTTTGCACCCTTGGTAGACTTCTTCGCACGCTTTGTGGTCTGGTTCCATGTTGCAGATGTTGTGTCCAGCACATCCTGCACGTAGTCACCGGCGGCGTTGGCGTACTGTCGAGCTCGTTTCTTACCAATCTGCGCTGTGCCCGAGATTGCATCCAGCGTTTCTGCACCACGCGCTTGCGCGCGCTCCCAGGCAGTTTTTGGTCTCCTTCGCTCAAGATACTCAGTCACCGCCGCGGTAAGGACTGCGCCCGCCGCCGCCCCGAGCGCAAACATCTCGCTGTGGTCGAGCTCGCCATTACCATATGATTGTTGTGGCATTATGCATCCTCCTGGTCGCAACTACTGTGGCAGTCGTAGCACAATATATGCCATGTGCGCTGCGCTGCGGCACACATCTTGCGCCCCAGGCGGCCGTAGCGGAAGGTATAGTGAAGGGAGCTGTGAGATGAGCGATGCTCAGCGTGAACAATCACCCGACGAGCAGGTATATCAAGAGAATAAGCATGAAGTCGAGGTAAAAACCGTCTATGCGACGGAATACGACACTACACCGGATGACGCGAACGCCCGCGTTAACCAGGATGAGGTGAGCGCAGAGTCCTACCCAGCCAGTGACTCGCCGGCGACAACAACGACGGTGCCGGGGCATAACACAGCTGAATCCGAATAAAGAACTGTTCCCCCAGCTACCCGACGACAAAGGCTTCTCGCCGGGCCATCCCGGCCTGAAGGCGTCCCGCCGTTTTTCCTAGACCGCTTAACCGAAATGTAAGGGTGCGCGGCCCCTGCTGCATCCCCGCACGGAGCCGCGCAGATCCCCCTCGTGACGTGATCAACGGGTCGAGCTGCCTTTCGCCGTCACGCTACTCCACTTTCACAAACGTCCAGCCGTCTCGTTGCCCTCCATTTGCGGGCCACCCCAACACAGCCTTCCGTAAACCAGAAACTGACAGGTTGCTGATATTATGGTATAGTTCGGCCGAGGATGCCAGGTCGCATCTCAATCCTTCCACGAGTTAAGGAGGCAATTATGCTTTTGCGAGCCCCGCACAGCCGCTATGTAGCGCTGCTGCTCGCCATATTGTGGTTAGTCCCGCTGAAGGTGACAGCGGCCCATGCCACGCCCGCACAGGCTCCGGTCCACGTAGTCAGTCAAAATATTGAGATCGGCGCGGATCAAAGCATTCGCTTATCCGATAGTGCTCAGCCGGCGCCACCTGCATACGGTCGTTTTCGGCGCTTTGGTATATACGACGCTGCTCCAACCACCTTTCCAGATCCCTTCAATCAGGTTCAAATCCACTTCCAGCGCACGCCATCGGCGGGAGGAATCGCGCGTGTCGACGTTCGAGGGTTCGGCGTTAACGACCGATGGACTGAGTGGCAGCGTAACCGTGCGAGCGGCGACACCGTCATGTTCGCCGAGCATATGCGCGCTGTACAATATCGGGTAGTGCTACTGACGAACGGCGCACTTTCACCCACAATCCGGCAGATCACGCTCAAACCGCAGACCGCTGGTCGCACGACGCGCGCACAGAGTACCGCCTCTGTCGCCCCAACCTACCGTTTACGGGTTACCCGGCAAGGACTTGTCGGCGGACGAACCGCCAATGGTCATACCATTCGGCCGAATGACTTCTTTGTCTCCTTGCCATCGGACCGGGCGGTCTCAAGCCGGGGCGGGAACGAGTATATGGTTCGCCTGACAGCAAGTAATGGCCGCAGCGTTGTCGTTCCTGTCTGGGACAACGGCCCATGGAACCACCACGACGATTTTTGGAACAAAGACCGCGAGTCGTATCGTGACCTTCCCGTTGGCTGGCCGCAGGACCATGCAGCCTACTTCGAAAACCACAACAAGGGCCGGTCGGAGCGCGGCAAGGTCCGTTTTCCGAGCGCGGTCGATATTGCCGACGGCGCCTACTGGGCGCTTGGTTTAGATGGCGCGCAGGCAACCGTTAACGTCACCTTTTTGTGGCTCGGCAGCGACCCGGGTGCTGAAGCGCAGCCGCTCAATGCCAAGCCCTCCGAGCGGCCGAAAGCGGTTGCGCCCCGTTCGCAGACCCTGGTCAATCTGCCGGTGCCCGCTCCGCGAGGCCCAGCCGCTCCGCAAGCCCCAGCCGCACCAGCAGTCCCGGCCGAGCCGGTCGTCGAAGTCAATGATGTCGACAATGCCTTTACGGGTGAAGGCTCGAGCTGGGGTATTTCCACGGGAACATGCGGCTACGGCGGTCAGGCCCGCTCGATCATGACAGTCTCCCGCGAAGACCGGGTTACACATCAGGGGATCTGGCGTCCAGCACTGCGAGGCGGAGCCTATGAGCTGTATGCCTTTGTGCCTGCCTGCGCCGCGCATGATCCCAACACCAATTTGGCACGCTATATCATCCATCATGCACATGGCGGCAGCTTCGTGGTACGCAGCCAGGCCGAGAGTGCTGGGACGTGGGTATCGCTCGGACGATTCACATTCGCCGCGGGCACGGACGGCTATGTGCAGCTCCGCAACCACGGGGCATCTGAAGCAACCACGATCTGGTTCGACGCGGTGAAGTGGGTACCCGTACAGCCATAAACGGTGGATAGCGCCGAGTGCCGCTTGTTCAGCTTAGATATTCGCCGCTCGTGGACTACTCGATTCGAAGAGTAGATTGACAACAAACCTTTTCAGCACTGATTCGTCTGGGAATCACGTGGGCACGACCTCCACCTCGGCGCTGCCCACGTGATCATCAATCCGTAATCTTGCAAGGCGTAACCTCACCTCGCCTATCACGTTTCAACCCATTGTAATCCGCTGCACACCGGACATTCCACGATGACAACATTGCACGCTCTTCGACGCACGTACACGCTGTCGTTTTCCGAGCTTTCCATGCTCACCGCCGTCCCGGCCCGGCGCCTGGCCGAGTTCGAGTATCATGGGCATCCGCTCTCACCTGACGAGCGGCACAGCCTAGCTACCTTATTCGGCATCTCCGACCATGCCCTTGAAGGCGGTTTTGTCGCCCGCCATGTTGCACAGCCGACGCTGACACAAGCGCAGGCGAAAGCGCTCGCGGCCTTGGCGGCTGTGGCCGCGCTCGCATGGAGCTTGCGTCTCGGGCCGCCCGTGTCAATATCGGGCAGCAGCCGGCCAGCCATGGCGGCCCTCGGCACTGAAGCACAGCTACCGGTGCCGCGCTTCAACCTAAGCGTTGCTGCGAGCGAAACGTCTACAGCGACGGCAACTCCCGAACCAACCACGACGCACGAGCCCACGCCAACGTGGGAGCCTACGGCAACGGCTACAGCCGAGCCGAGTCCGACGACCGTACCGACCGTAGCTCAGGAACCGGTAGCAACCTTCCAGGCAACCGCAGAGCCCCTACCCACCGCGACAACAACCATAATACCCACACCAGAACCAACCGAGGCCTCCTTGGCGTCGGCGCCTACCGCGACACGCCGACCGATCCGCGGGTTTCGGCTCGTAAAGCAGCCAACGCCTGCACCTCGACGGGCCGCGGCGAGGGATGGAAAGAGCAAGCCGGTGCAGCCGCTGCCGGCGCACAACCTGTCAGATGAAACTCATCCTAGTCGCTGCCCGGTTGTGCCTGCGCGAGGACGGGTCGTCTTGACTCAGGGCTATGGCGTCGGAAGCCATGTGCCAAGTGATCTGTGGGGTGGCGTTGATCTCGCGGTCGGTGGTGCAGCTACCCACGGAGCAACTGTCGTTGCAACCCACTCGGGTTATGTCCAGGTTACGCTTGATAGCTGGCCAGGCGGGAACTTCGTCTCAGTTGTCAGCGATACAGGCTGGCGTACAGGCTATGCGCATCTGGATACAGTGGTTGTCAATTCCGGCGAATACGTACAAGCGGGCACGCCCATCGGCACGGTCGGCAGCACCGGCAGTGTCACAGGCCCGCATCTGCATTACGAGACCTGGTACCAGGGCGTTAATGTGGATCCTTCATCTAGTCTTTCCTGTCGCTAGTTGCCGCAGTACAATGGAAGCATGATTTCGGAAACCGTGCGGCGGCTGAAGCAGCAAGGCCTCAGCTGGATGATACTGGCCTTAATTTCGCTGATCGGCCTCGTTGCATTTGTCTATCCTTTTTTCCTAGCAATTCTGCCTCACTCCGATAGCCTTAACGCTCGTGCAGGCGATGCGCCGATCGTTTTTGGGATAGTTATGCCGTTGCTGCTCTTGCTGATTGTCGCGGAGCTCAGCAGCCGGCAGATGAATGCTAAGGTTGTCGCAGTCCTGGGTGTGCTCACAGCAATCAACGCGGTGCTGCGGCTTCCGACAGGTATCGGTGACAGCCCCACCTTCTTTTTCCTGCCGATTCTGGTCGGCTACACCTATGGTGCGCGCTTTGGCTTCTTGCATGGCGCCTTGAGCTTGTTCGTCTCGGCGCTGTTAACTGTTGGCGTCGGGCCGTGGCTCCCTTTCCAAATGTTGGCGATGGGCTGGCTGGGACTGGGAGGGGCCGGCTTGCGGATGGTCCCGCTTCCACCAGGCAGTAAGCGCGAGGTTATCGTGCTTGCCTGTTACGGCTACATCGGGTGCATGCTCTTCGGGGCATTGATGAATATGTACTTCTGGCCGTTCCAAACGGGTGCCACGGGTCTTTCCTGGCAACCAGGCCTTGCGCTCGGCCCTGCCGTCCAACGCTATTGGGCCTTCTATGTCCTATCGGGCTCACTGGCCTGGGATGCGCTGCGTGCAGTATCGACAACTGCGCTCATTCTGCTGTTGGGCCGTCCGCTGTTGCGCGAGCTCCGGCGGTTTTACGCACGCTTCTTCTGGCTCGCCGACATGCCTCCCGGCACCTCAAAGCTCGTTAGATAGCAACGGTGTCACGCTGCGATTTGGCGCGGTATAAGGCTGCGTCGGCGGCTCCCAAGAGATCGTTGTCCGACATACCGGGCTTAAAGACGGCGACCCCGATGCTTACGCTGATTGCGCGGTGCGGGAAGGAATGGCGGCGCACGGCATGCCGAATCCGCTCGGCTACATCAATTGCGCCTTGGTCCGTAGTTTGTGGCAGCAATGCCAGGAACTCCTTTCAGAAATTGCACCTGGAATGGTGTAAGCCCACGCCGCTGATCCGTCGTCAGCGTGATATACCGCAGGGACTAAAGCCCCGCGGCTTCCTGCTTCAGCCCATCGTGCCTGCTGTCGCAGGTCTTACAGATGGTCCACAGGCGTTTAGGCTCTCCGGGCATCCCCCGGCGAGCAGACGAAGGGCCTCATGTTGAATATTGATGGCGGCGTTCACGTCGCGGTCATGCGTGACACCGCACGCACAGCGCCAGAATCGGTCGCTAAGCTGCAGGTGATCACGAACCAAACCACACGCCGAACAGCGCTTGCTAGACGGAAAGAAGCGGTTAATGACGACCAACTGTTTCCGGTCCCAGTCAGCTTTATAGGTCAACAGGCGGCGAAAGCGACCATGGGCAGCATCGGCAAACGAACGACTCAGTTTGGATTTCGCAAGAGCACGAACGTTCAAATCTTCGATGGCTACGACCTGGAAGCGATCGATCAAGCGCCGGCTCTGCTGGTGCAGAAAGGCGGCACGTTGGTTAGCAATCTTGCGGTACACCTGCGCCAGTCGTGCGCGTGCTCGTCCACGCTTCCGACTGGCCTGTTGTTTCCGGGACAGGTTGCGATTGGCGCGTCGCAGCACGCGTTCCTGGCGTCGAGCAAACCGTGGGTTGGGCATGCGTTCACCAGTGCTGAGGACCGCGACGTCTTTCAGTCCCGCGTCAACACCAACAGTCGTTTCCGGGGTTGGCACCGCCAGGGGCCAATCAGGCAATGCAACGTGGGCGACCAGGGTGACAAACCAGTGTCCGGCCGCATCACGCTTGAACGTCGCCGACTTCGTTTGACCGTCAATCGTGCGGTGCTGCCGGAGTCGCACACGGCCAATCTTCGGAAGATACACCTGGCCAGCTTGGACGACGACCCGCTGTGGAACGCGAAACCGTGCCTGATCGCGCTTCTTGGACTTGAAGCGCGGGAAGCGGGCACGGTGTTCAAAGAAGTTCGTGAAGGCCTGCTCCAGGTCGCGCAACGCTTGCTGGAGTGCCTGGCTATCCATTTCCCGCAACCAGGCGGTTTCTGGCTGGCTTTTCAGCTCGGTCAGTTCAGCAGCCAAGTCGTTGTAGCGCAGGCTTTTTCCATGGGTTTTGTAGTGCGTACGCTTGCGGTCGAGCGCCCAATTCCATACAAACCTACGCGCACCGGCAAACTGTAGCAACCGCTGTTCCTCCTCGCGTGTCGGCTCCATGCGGAATTGGTAGGTTTTCTGAATCGTACGCATACGTGCAGTTTAACACTTCCATGTGACAGCTGCCGTCACAGTTGCGTGGGGTCCATGTATCCGCTGGGCGGGTACCCGCTTGCGGGTGAAGCCTAGCGGTTTTATGGCCCCTCGCGCTCCCCATTTTCTATAAGGAGACCGCATAACCGGCCTTCACGCCGCAGCGGCAGCAAACTCTGCGCGCGGGCCTCAGAGCGAATCCGGAGATCAGCTGGTACCTGGTCGACGGCTATTAATTGGTACTCTTGGTTCAGGTCAAAGCCCTCGAAGTCCGCTAAACTGAGTGGGCGCGCTGCCTGCGCCATCACGAACGATCGATCTACGCCTCGGTGTATCGCTAGAGACAGCAGCCCGTCGTTCATGAGCATCAGAATCGCTCCCGCATCGACGGTCGGAATCGCCAGGGCATGCAACAGGACATGCTCTACGATCGCCTCGGTGTCGAGTGTTGCATTGAGCTCTTGGGCAATCTCGCTAATACCGGCGAGCGTGGTGGAGTGCTCGGCGTAGGTGAACGCCAGCATTTCTGCGTGTGATTGTACGTAGCTCGCCGTCGCTAGCAACTCCGCGCATGTTCCTAAGACGCGCCGGTAGCGCTTGCCGCGCTCCGCAGGTCCGACGGCCAGAACGCCAAGTGCGGTTCCACCAAAAATCAGGGGAAACGCGAGCAGTGATTGGTCGCAAAGTGTTCCCGCCGGAATAACTGTCAACTCACGCTTTCGGAAAAGCTGGGCAAATGGATCATCGGAGGCTGAGGCCGCAGCCCATTCTTCGACGTCACCCGCGATTATCGCAGCATGGAAGCGTATGAGGTTTTCCGGCTCAACATAGGTTACCAGTACGCAGCTGTTGAGCTGGAGGCGCCGCTCTAATTCTGTTGCAAATGCTTGACCAATTTCGGGCAGCGGCTCAAGCGCTGCGAGAGCATGGCTCAGCCCACGCAACAAATGAGCCCCGTGAAAGCGGCAAGCGTGAGATGGTGAGCCAGACAAACGTCGTATATGACGCCTCCCGCGGTCCTCGGTTGGACGGCAACAAGCTGATAGTTTGTGCTGCCGTTTGGCTAGCATATGGCTGCTCAAAGATCGGATCGCCTAGCGACCCATTATAAGGAAACCGCTTTATTTTGTCGAAGAACTTATGAGCGATCAGCGACGAACAACTGGACAACAAGGCGAGACCCTTGCGGCCGCGTATTTGAGGCGCCAGGGATATATGGTATCATCGCGCGAAATTGGCGCTGCTCACTCGGCGAGCTCGATCTGATTGCGCTTGATGAGTCGACGCTCGTCTTTGTCGAAGTTCGTACGCGTCGCTCGTTCGTGACTGGTTTGGCAGAAGAATCGGTCACGTTGGCCAAGCGCCGTCGGCTTTCGACGCTAGCGGCCGCATATCTGCAGCACCGCGTGGATGCGGCAGACCCTTGGCTAGGACCATGGCGCATCGACGTCGTGGCCGTGCAGATCGGTGCGGATGGACTGATGCGGCTTCGGCATCTCCAGCACGCCGTCGAAGAATGTTAGGTGGAGGAGCACGTATGACAACAGAACGCTCGGTTGTTCGGACAGACGCCGCCCCTGGAGCGATTGGGCCCTACTCGCAAGCCATTGTCGCGGGCAATCTCGTCTTCTGTTCTGGCCAAATTCCGCTTGATCCAGCGTCAGGACAGATTATCGAGGGCGGGATTGAGGATCAAACCCGCCAGGTCCTGAACAATCTCACCGCGGTGTTGCAGGCCGCGGGTACAACCATGCATCGCATCGTCAAGACCACGATTTTTCTCGCCGATATGAATGATTTTGCCGCGGTTAATGCCGTCTATGGGGAGTACTTCGGCAGCGAGCCGCCGGCGCGCTCAACCGTACAAGTCGCACGTTTGCCACGGGATGTGCGGGTCGAAATCGAAGCAATCGCGCTCGTATCCGGCAACTCATAAGCCCTACCAGATCGAGCGCCCAGCCATAACCAATCAAAAGCTGTAGCGTCATGCCACGTCCTTTATCACTACGTCTTAGCTTCGCAATGATCGC
>JADDQE010000119.1 GCA_016781525.1 bacterium
CGGCACCCGCACCGGCACCAGCGCCCGTACCGGCTGCACACAAGCGCTTGCCAAACCTTATCGGGCTTGGAGAGAACCAGGTGAAAGAGCTGTTGGCCGGCCTCGGCGTAACAAATGTCATTGTCGATTACCAGAGTGCTGATCGCATCGGTGACCTTTACAACCAGTTCCCGCCCTATGCCGTTGTCAGTAGCGCACCTGGTGCGGGAGCAGCGATCGAGCCGGGTATGACCGTTATTCTCGGTATTCGTGCTCCCTAGAGAGTACCGACCAAGGGCAGCATGGGGCTAGCGGTGCTAGCCCCATGCTTGCTTAACAGATCCCGGAGTAGCTGTAATCCGTACAATCAGAAGCGACCTTCGCGCGGACTCCTAAGGCCGTTTCAGCCATCGTACCACCGCCAAGTATGCCTTGACAGGGGAGATCCCAGGCAGTATAGTGCAAGCCCAGGGCCGGTCGAGCCGCGGTCGTCGGTTCCCGGTCCCGTTGTTTCTCCGGAAGGAGTGAGCGCAGTCACATGGCACAAAAACTTCTCATCGTCGAGTCTCCCGCCAAGGCAAAGACGATTCAAAAATATCTTGGTCCAAGCTTCAAGGTGCAGGCGTCGATGGGCCACGTGCGCGACTTACCCAAGAGTAAGCTCGGCGTAGACATCGACAACGACTTCGCGCCGGAGTATGAGGTATCTTCCGATAAGTCCAAGGTCGTCAGCGAGCTCCGCACCGCTGTTAAAAGCGCGGACGCCGTGTACCTTGCTACGGACCCCGACCGCGAGGGCGAGGCAATTGCTTGGCACGTGCTCGAGGCTGCCCGCATTCCCAAGAGTAAGCCGGTCTATCGTGTGACTTTCCAAGAGATCACCAAGCCAGCGGTTCAACACGCCGTAAGTCATCCGCGCGAGATCGACACCCGCCTCGTCGATGCACAGCAGGCGCGACGTGTCCTCGACCGACTGGTTGGATACCGCCTCTCACCATTGCTGTGGGACAAGGTTAAGCGCGGCTTGTCCGCTGGGCGCGTGCAGTCGGTTGCCGTGCGCCTCGTGGTCGAGCGCGAGTGTGAGATCGAGGAGTTCACGCCGCAGGAATATTGGACGATCGAGGCTGACCTACGCAAGCACGAGGGCGACCAGCGCGCGTTTCGGGCGGTTCTGGTCGAGCGCGCCGGCAAGAAGCTTGGCAAGTTCGATATTTCAACCAAAGAGCAGGCAGACAGGATTGTCACGGATCTCGACGGCGCCAAGTTCCGCGTCGCGAAGGTCACGCGTAAGGACAAGCGCCGGACGCCCGCGCCGCCTTTCACCACCTCGACGCTGCAGCAGGAAGCCAGCCGCAAGCTCGGCTTTGGCGCCAAGAAGACAATGTTGATCGCTCAGCAGCTGTACGAGGGTATCGACATCGGCAGCGAAGGGACCGTCGGCCTGATTACCTATATGCGTACCGATTCGCTCAGCGTCTCCAAGCAGGCGCAGGACGAAGCCCGTGCGCTGATTGCCGAGCGCTACGGCGCCCAATACGTGCCCGAGAAGGCCAACGTGTATAAGACGCGCGCGAAGGGCGCCCAGGAAGCGCACGAGGCGATCCGCCCAACTGGGGTGGCGCGCACACCAGAGCAGCTGCGAACGGCGCTGAATCGCGACCAGCTCCGCCTGTATGACCTGATCTGGAAGCGTTTCGTGGCGTCCCAGATGGCGGCGGCGATCTTTGACAGCACGACCGTGGATATCGGCGCGGGACGCCAGCTTGATGGGGCCGGCGTGGCGCCGTATCTTTTTCGTGCCACCGGCTCGGTCCTTAAGTTCCCTGGATTTCTAGCCGTCTATAACGTTGGGCTCGACGAGGGCGAGGAAGACGAAGATCAAGAGGCCATCCTCCCGCCCTTGGGTGAAGGTGAGCTGCTGCGCCTGCTGGAGCTGCTCGGGCTTCAGCACTGGACACAGCCACCGCCGCGCTACACGGAGGCATCGCTGGTCAAGGAGCTGGAAAAGCTGGGGATAGGGCGTCCTTCGACCTATGCGCCGACCATTTCGACGATCGAGGCTCGTGAATACGTGCAGGTGATCGACAAAAAGCTGGTACCGACCTCGCTCGGCCGCGTCGTCACGGACCTGCTAGTCGCCCATTTTCCTACCATCGTCGACTATAACTTCACTTCTCAGATGGAGCAGCAGCTCGACGATATCGCTGAGGGCGAGCGCGAGTGGATACCGGTGATCCGGGGCTTCTACGGGCCGTTCGAGGACACAATCGCGAAGGCGAAGCGCGAGATGCGCGACGTCAAGGGCGAGACCGTCGAAACCGATATTCCATGCCCCAGCTGTGGCGCTAATCTCGGGATCAAGTGGGGCAAGAACGGCGAATTTCTAGCGTGTACCCGCCATCCTGAATGCACATTTACCGGCGACCTCACGCGAGATGCCGAAGGACGGGTACAGCTGGCGGCACAGCCACAGCTGGCCGAAGGAACACAAATTTGTGACAAGTGCGGACGACCAATGGCTGTGAAGCAGGGCCGCTTTGGTCCGTTCCTGGCCTGCACCGGCTACCCTGAGTGCAAAAATATCCGCAACTTGCACAAGACGAGCGACGGATCGCTGGCGGTCGCGGAGCAGATTACTGATCATGCCTGCCCCAAGTGCCAAAAGCCAATGATTCGCAAGGCTGGCCGGTGGGGCCCATACCTAGCGTGCACCGACTATCCCGAGTGCAAAACGATCCAGAAGCTGGATCGCAGTGGACAGCCGAAGCCACCCGCGCAAATCACGGAGAAGCTTTGCCCGGAGAGCGGGCACCACCTGGCCTTGAAACAAGGCCGGTATGGTCCGTTCCTTAGCTGCACCGGCTATCCACGTTGCCGTTACATCGAGAAGCTTCCAGCCGACGGCAGTGTCCCACGGATTTTATCCGATGCCGAGGTCGAGGCTTTGCCAAAGCCCGCGCCCGCGAAGACGGCCGAGCGTTCGGCAAGCACTGCGGCCAGTTCGACAAAATCGGTAGCGAAAAGTACCGCTAAGAGTCCGGCCAAGCCAGGTACAAAACGCACCACGGGGGCATCGAAGTCAACAAAAACTAGCGCCACGCCCGCGACGAAAAGCGTGAAGCGAGCCGCTCGCGTCAAGCAAACGGCCTGATTGACAGCCGCGACGGCGTCTGCTACCATGATGCCGTAAGAAATGGACAATCTTATGCGCATGAGTTGGTTGATTGGCACGTACACGTATTATTCGGCTTGCCGGAGGTAGGGGCGCGTTCCACGATCAGCCGTAATGCATAGAACGAAGTGACGAGCGTGGGACCAGCCCGCGCTCGTTTTGTTATGCCCGCCTATGGGCCTGTCAGGAGAAGCAATGGACATCGATCAACTCTTTACCCGCGGTGTCGCCGAGGTCATTGTCGAGGCGGAGCTGCGTGAAAAACTCAAACAGGGAAAATCATTACGGCTGAAAATGGGATTCGACCCGTCCAGCCCTAACCTACATATTGGACATGCCGTCGGGTTGCGCAAGCTGCGGCAGTTTCAGGAGCTCGGCCACAGGGTCGTACTGATCGTCGGCGACTGGACCGCGCAGGTCGGCGACCCGAGTGGCCGTGATCAATCGCGTACGATGCTTTCCCCCGAGCAGGTGCGTGCCAACGCTGATACCTACATGCAGCAGTTCTTCCATGTCGTCGACCGTGATAGAACCGAGGTCCGCTGGCAGAGTGAGTGGTTCAATACGTTCACGCTGGCCAACGTCTTCGACCTAACGTCGCGCTTCACGATGCAACAGATGCTCGCGCATGAGACCTTCCGCAAGCGCTTCGACTCCGAAAGCCCGCTCACGATGATGGAGCTGATGTACCCGCTGCTGCAGGCCTATGACTCCGTAGCGATCAACGCGGATGTCGAGTTCGGCGGAATGGACCAGAAGTTCAACATACTGGCGGGACGTGAGCTGATGAAGGCCAAAGGCCTGGATCCGCAGCACGTTTTCTTGACGCCACTGCTGATCGGCATCGACGCCCGCAAAATGTCCAAGTCCTTCAACAACACCGTCGACCTAACAATGTCGCCGAACGAGATGTACGGCCGTATTATGTCGATGAGTGATGAGATCATCCTGCCCTACTTCGAAAACGTTACGGATGTACGGCGGGCGGAGCTCGACGAGATGCAGCAGGCGTTGCGCAGCGGTCAGAACCCGCGCGATCTCAAAATGCGGCTGGCTCGTGAAATTATCACCCAGTTCCACGATGTGGCGGCCGCACGAGAGGGCGAGGCGTATTTTGTGCGGACGATTCAGCAGCGCGAAATTCCGGAGAACATGCCCGAGCATCGCATTACGGAGCCCAAGAGCATCGTCGACCTCCTTGCCGACGCACAGCTTGTGTCAAGCAAGAGCGAAGCCCGG
The DNA here is from genome assembly GCA_016781525.1 of bacterium. Classification (GTDB taxonomy): domain Bacteria; phylum Chloroflexota; class Chloroflexia; order Chloroflexales; family Kallotenuaceae; genus LB3-1. The sequence goes on from JADDQE010000119.1 coordinate 4,391, forward strand.
CGGTTGATCGACGGCGGCGGCGTCAAAATCAACGGCACAAAGGTCGAAAGCCAGGAGACGCGCGTCGAGCCGGGCAGTGAATATGTGGTGCAGGTCGGGAAGCGGAAATTTGTGCGCGTCGTGTCGTAACGGGTATAGCCACGGCTGGGCGGCCCTTAGGCTCGCCCAGCCGTGGCTGATCTAGACCTGAGTGCGCGTCGTATCCGAGGTAGAAGTGGACGAGAAGGTCTCAAGCTCGGGGTCGAGGCCGAGCACGGGCGTGTCGGCCGGATTGATGTCGACTGGCTCAGGCGGACGCTGGCCTTCACGCTCGACGACGACCTGGACTTTCGCAACGAGGCCTGCGAAAGCACCCAAGGCTGCCAGCAGTGGCGCCATGTAGAGCGTCGCTACGCCCGCAATTGCGGCAATCGTAACCGGCACCTCGAGCACCGTGTTCCCATCATGCTTGACAATCAGCCGTCGTACATTACCTTCGCGCACCAGCTGCTGCACCTGATCAATCACCTGGCTCGCAGCGACTTCGATCTCCTCGGCCCATGAGCCAGTGCTGGGCGTAGGCTCAGAGTTATTGTTGGTCATACGAATTCCCTTCATCTGCCGTACCGCACGGCACACCGCATACGACGACCTCGGCTGCAAAAGTGTTTCATGGCGGGCAACGAGAGACGCAAGCAAGGCTGTCTATGCTGCTCCATGCTCTCTCGCCCCACTCTGCACTTTGTTCTTGCCTACAGCACGAAGCCGCGCTTGCGAGCAACTTCTTCTTTGTGCTTGCGGCGCAAAACATCTTGCTCGACTGGCTTCAACGTGCGTGAGTAGGTGGCCAGAATTCGCTCGACCTCGGCGTCAATCTCCTGCTCGGCCTGCAAATCGTCGATGATCACTTGGTAGACGGCTTTCACGCGTGCGGCCCGCGCTGTCGGGTTTCGATCGGTGTAATCGACAACACCACGCTCGGCAAGCTCGTCCACAATCCGCTCGGCAATCCGGCGGACTTTATCCTCAGTCAGGCGCATCTAGCTCCTCCTATATGGCGGTAACGGTGCTCCTTGACGGCCCAGACAGCCCAATTCGCACTAATACAAAACCTCCCGCGGCTGCCCTCGAAGAACGCTCGCCACGGGAGGCCCGCCTCCAGCTGCCTCATTCGACCATGACCTATTCCAGATAGCCTCGCAGCCCGGCGCCAATCTGTGAGACGCGCAGGCGTCGTAGAGCCTCGCCTTCGATCTGACGGGCTCGCTCACGTGTGATGCCAAGCGAGCGGCCCACCTCCTCCAGCGTCCGGCGCTGACCGTCGTTGAGGCCGTAGCGCAGCTCAATCACCGTGCGTTCCCGGTCGGGCAATTCGCTCAATGCCTTAAAGATGTCGCGCTCGAGCATGGTGCGGCTGGCTTGCTCTTCAGGCGGCGCGATCCGGTCGTCTTCGATAAAGTCGCCAAACTGCGACTCGCCAGACTCGCCGACGGGTGTGGAGAGCGAGATCGGCTGGCGGACGGCCTCAAGCATCCGCTTGATCTGCTCCTCAGGGAGACCGAGTGCCGTGCCTAGCTCGGCGTGGGTCGGCTCGCGCTGCAATGCAATCGCCAACCGCTCGGCCGTCCGCCGCATCTGTCCAAGCGACTCGCCGAGATGTACCGGCAGCCGAATCAAGCGACTTTGTTCGGCGAGCGCGCGTGTAACCGCTTGCCGAATCCACCACGTCGCATACGTTGAGAAACGATTGCCCTTGCGCCAGTCAAATTTTTCGACAGCGCGCATCAACCCAATGTTACCCTCCTGGATCAGGTCCAGCAGGGGCATCCCACGTCCCATATACTTCTTAGCGACGCTGACGACCAGTCGCAGATTGGCCTGGATCAGCTTCTGGCGCGCCTCGTCGCCGCGCTCTTTGATCTGGCGCAGCTCGAGCCGGGTCACCGGGTCGACATCGCCGTCAAGCTCTTCCAGCTGCGTCCTCGCCGCTTTACCTGCCTCGATCGCCTGGGCAAGATTGACCTCTTCTTGTGCATTGAGCAGCGCCGTGCGTCCAATCTCACGCAGGTAGCGAGTGATCGCATCGGTGGCCGCCACCATCTCATGCAACTCGTCGACGTCGTACTCTTCTTCTTCTTCGGCTGCGACCTGCTGCAATTCTTGCGCTGACGGCTCAGGAAGATCATCGATCTTGGAACCCGGAAGCGCAGCAGCGCTCGAGGACGTCGCCAGCAACGCGTCCGCAGCCTCGGTATCGTGCCCGAGGTCGTTCGTGCCCGGTTCCTCTGGCAATAGCTCCTGCTTTTGCTTCTTTGTTGCCATGATGCCATTCACGCGAGCCGCTTGCACAGGGCAAACTGGCTCGAACTAAGTGCGTTTTAGTCAAAACAACGGGCGTAACAGCCCATTGCGACGTGTTGTCACTGCTGCAAGATGCAGACCCCCAAGTGGCCCGATCTGAGCAATCGGCAACATGATCCGTAGGCATCGCCCGGATATTTCCAGCAGCTCGGTGAAGGCAGTGCGGCTACCATCCATGAGCTGGTGGCACAAGCAATCGTGGCTTGTTCGCCGTCCGAGCGATTCCTTTATACACCCACCGCTGCTGTCGCTCGCCGTGTGCTCCCGGGGGGAGCAGAGCACAACGTCGCTCAACCGCCTTCCGACATCGCTTCAGATATCGACGGGCACAGGATAAGTCAAGCCAAGACTCCCTGTCAAGCCTTCCTTACTCTTCAATTAACAATAACGCGCGACTTGGGCTCAGGAAACGGCTGCCAATGCTGATCACTGCCCCTCGCAGGATGGTTGCAAGCAGGGATCGGATGTGGGGGCCGAGCTCTCAGCGCCTCTCG
>JADDQE010000122.1 GCA_016781525.1 bacterium
TTGTTGACAAGCGCCCGATGCCGTCGGCACCGCTCACGCACGACCGCCAGCTGCGGCAGGAGTTCTGGAAGGTAAGCGAGCGGCTATCACAAGCCGTGTAACCGCTTCAAGCCAAACGGATCAGGGGTTCAAATAACGTAGGCGAGCAAGCGATGAGGACAATGTTTAGCGAATCCCGTGCGTGGCGAGCCAATCGCCAATAGCCCACATCAGACGCCGCACCCGGCTCGGCTGGGGGTACTGATACATGCGCATGCGGACCTCCTTAGTCTTTACAATGACGTGCTATCGAGGTAGATCAATGGGAAGGACGAGGCGATGCCGGGGGGTGCATCGCCTCAAGCCGGCAGATAGCTGCGGGCGGTCCTCTCCTACGCAACATCGTATAAAACCTACCTTACCGCCAACCTTACCAACGCGAGCACAATCACGTGTTCACCCAGCCTAACGCTGGGAGAGACAGATCCAGCAGATTACGCTCCGCGTGCCGCGAGCGCTTGGCGCAGTACCTCGCGCAGCTGCTCAAGGTGCGCATCTTCGTGAAACAAGCCAAGAACAAAGCAGGCGATCGCATTCAACGGCCCAAAGCGTGGCGCGACCACGGTCGTCAGCTCAAGGTTCGATTCGTCGGGCCAGGTGTTGAGAAAAGCATGGCGCATGCGGCGACTCTCCTCGATACGCTGTCGCAGCTGCGCCATGTTCCGAATGGTTTCCCATGGCACCTCGTGACGTGCCCGCCCTTGGGTAGGGACGCTCCGTGCCAGCGAGGAAGAAAGTGCGGCGGTCTCCTCCGATCCCGCCGTCATATGTGCCACCACATGTCCGAGCGTCCAGCCGGGCGCGCTACTCGTCGGGCTCACATCCGCGGGTGCCTCTGGGTCGCTATACTCGAAGCGGACATCCTGATCGGAGGCTGCGGCCGTGATGTTGAGCACCAGATCAACCATTTCGTCGGTCAGCCTGTGCAGATCATCCACCGATAAGCCGCGAACCAGGTCGGCAAATGATTGTGCACCGCTGCGGATAAGAGTGAAATCCAACATTTCCTTGCTCCCGCTACACAAAACAGGTGAGCGTTTGCTCACCTGTCCGGATTTACACGAATTTTGGAGTACCGTTCCAGCTATGCGCGCTCCTCGATTGGCACGTAGGTGACATCCATCGGGCCCGTGTAGAGCGACGCGGGCCGCATGATGCGGTTGTTAGCCAGCTGCTCGATCACATGCGCGGTCCAGCCGGCAACCCGGCTGATCGCAAAGATCGGCGTGAACATATCAACCGGAATACCGAGCACGTGGTAGGTCGACGCCGAGTAGAAATCGACGTTGATCGGCAGGTTGGGCTTGAGCTCACCCATGCGCTGCTCGATCTGCTCTGAAATTGTAAACCAGAGCGGATCCCCGTTGGCCTCGCCAACATCTTGCGCGATCTTGCGCAAGATCAGCGCTCGCGGATCGTCGGCGCGATACACGCGATGGCCAAAGCCGCTGATTTTCTTCTTCTGTCCCAGCGCACTGTCGAGCCATTCGGTAACCCGCTCAGGGGATTTGATGTCCTGGAGCATCCGCATAACCTGCTCGTTCGCGCCGCCATGCAGCGGACCTTTGAGCGTCCCAATCGCCGAGGTCATCGCGGAGAACATATCCGACAGCGTCGAGGCAGTAACCCGGGCGGAAAAGGTCGACGCATTCAAGCCATGGTCGGCGTGCAGGATCAGCACGATATCAAGAACCCGCGCTGCTCGCTCATTCGGCGGCTCGCCATTGAGCATATACAGGAAGTTTGCGGCATGGGACAAGTCCTCGCGCGGCTGCAACACCTCCTGGCCCTGCCGGATTCGCTGCCATGCCGCAATGATCGTTGGCATCACGGCTGTAAGACTCGAGGCGTGCTGAACCAAGGCTTCCTGGGATGTATTGTCGCTGTCGTCGGCAAACGCCGACATGGCAGATGTAGCGGTCCGCAACACCTCGATCGGCGTCGCATCCTTGGGCAGCAGCCGTAGCAGCTCGACCAGCTCGTCCGGGACGCTGCGCCGGGACTTCAGCTGCCGGTCGAACTCCTCCAGCTCGGCCTGCGTCGGCAGCTGGCCATGCCAGAGCAAATACACTGTCTCTTCAAAGGTCGAGTGCTCGGCGAGCTGGTTGATCTCGATGCCTTGATAGAATAACCGCCCGTTCTGCCCGTCGATATAGCTAATCGAGGTTTTAGCCGCGATGATCCCCTCAAGCCCCTTCTCGGCAGGCGTGGCGTCAACCGCCTGATTCGTCATTGAATACGCTCCTTAATCTATATGTTCCGGGCTATGGCGAACACAAGTGTAAAGCATTGAGATGCTCCAAAAGGCCCTATGACCCGCACCATTATAGCACGACTCGCTATTCGGCCCGCCGCCATCCCGTGGTGACTGAAAGCCTTTGCAGCAGAGCATGTGCCAACAGGTTGCACAAGCCGGCACACGCCTGCTACACTTGGCCCGCGCGCCCCAAGGTGCGCATGCAGCTAGCAGATGGAGGTTCGATGGGACGGCTTATCTTGCGGCTGGTTGTAACCGCAGCCGCACTTTTTGTCGCGATCGCATTTGTCCCTGGGGTTGACCTTGCCGGAGTCAGGCAGGATGCGCTACCGCCGTTGGAAACACTCCTTAACTTGTTCATTGTTGCGGTGATCTTTGGCCTGGTCAATGCGATCATCAAGCCGCTGCTCAAAGGAATGACCTGCACCATCACCTGTTTGACGCTGGGGCTGTTTATCTTTGTGATTAACGCGCTGATGCTCTTCGTGACGGCGCTGATCGCGCAGCAGTTCGATATCGGCTTCGTCGTCGACGGTCCGATCGCGGCGCTCGCCGGCTCGATTATTGTCAGCGCCGTGAGCCTCATGCTGTCGCTCTTCATCCCCGACAAAGACTGATCCGGACCAATGCGCATGGAAGTGGGCGCATCTTTCTTGCTTTAGGGCGCTCACCTGAGGCGCCGCTATAAAGCGCGGTATAATGGGCCTCAAAGTTGAGGAGGATCAGCACTATGGCTGAACGCATGACAGAGCTCGACCTTGTAGTTGGCTCGATGATTACGGCGACTCCCGAGGAAGATCGGGATGCATACGAGGAAGAGCGCGAGTGGCTGCAGGACGTCCAGGATCTGCTACGCGAAGAGGGTATCGAGGTGGATCTCTTGTCGCAGCCCGGCACCGAGGTATGGGAAGGCGGTATCGAGAGCTTCTACGACCTGTACCAGCTACGGCGGCTCGCGGCCCATCTTGAGCGCGGCGATGACGTCTCGTCACTGCTGCGCGATGAGAACACCGACGGCGAGGAAGTCGACGATCTGCTCGCCGACATCTGGGACGACGAGGTCGAGACCCGCTTTCCGCACTTGATCAAGCACCAAGGCGATGGCGGCTACTACCTACCGGTCGACTTTGCCGAACCGATCTGGATCGACTACGGCGACGAAGAGGATGAGGACGAGGAAACACTGGAGGAAGATAGTGCTGTTTCGTTTGGCTCGTCGGTCGCATTGATGCGCGAGCTGACCGAGGTGGAACAGCTCTTTCAGCAGGCGAACGTACCCCAGGCTGGCCCGCGCAAAGCCCTACAAGTTCTGCGCACCGCTGCTCAGCAGAGCATCGACAACGGACTGCCGATTATCTTGTGGTAACAGCCGTAGACCGGCCCCGCTTCTGTCAAGGAAGCGGGGCCGGTCTTGTTTTACGCTCCTCCCGGAGTACCTACCAAGCCCACGTTCCCGCGCCACCCTTAAGCCGCCCGACTAGGTTGCTCGTGATCCAGCCGCGTAGAAGTCACAAGCTTGCGCCTGCACTAGCTCCACATCCACTGCCGCACGCTCCACAGGGTACGGCAATCGTCGAGTGATCGTACAAGCTGGTGTGTTACACTCTGGCGATGCATTCGTCGCGTAGAAATAATCATTCCAGCAACGCTAATGCTGACACATGCGGCGAGCAGATGCTCGCGCAACGCTAGCTTAAGGAAGACCGATGAGGGTGGCACCCGACCATGGAGCAGCAGGACCGCCTCACGAGAGCTATGTGCGGCTCTTTCTCCGTTTCTTGCGCTTCGGCTGCTTGGCGTGGGGTGGCCCGGTGGCCCAAATTGCGCTGCTGCGGCAGGAGCTCGTCGAAGAAGAGCGCTGGATCTCAAAAGATCGCTTCAATCGGACCCTGGCCGTCTATCAAGTGTTACCGGGTCCCGAGGCGCACGAATTGTGCGTTTATTTCGGCATGGTAGCGCGAGGCCGCATCGGAGGCTTGCTAGCCGGTCTGGGATTTATGCTGCCAGGCTTTGTCTTGATGTTTGCCTTGTCGTGGTTCTATGTCGCGTTTGGCATTAACTCGCCGGTATTTACGGCGCTCTTCACCGGGGTGCAGGCCGCGGTTGTGGCGTTAATTGTGCGCGCGGTGCATCGCATCGGCACCCATGCGCTGCATGACCGCTGGCTGTTCGCGATTGCCGTCGTTGCCTTTGCGGCGCAGCTAGCGGGGGTACACTTTGCCTTTACGTTAGGCGCAGCAGGACTTGCCGCCTTCTGCCTTGCTCGTCGCTGGTATCCGCCTGCGCTCGTCCTTGGTAGCGCACTCCTCGTTGTAGCTGCCCTCGCCGCGTTTGAGGTGCTAGGGCCGAACAACAGTGCAGCATCGGCAGCAGATGACAGTAGCGCCCCAGAGCGAGCTTCCCTACCAACACTGCTCATTTCCGGATTACGCGGCGGCCTGCTGACCTTTGGCGGCGCATACACGGCTATTCCGTTTCTCCAGAACGACGCAGTCGCGGTTGGCGGGTGGATGAGCAACGCGCAGTTCCTCGACGGGATTGCCCTCAGCGGCATTTTGCCCGCGCCCCTAATCATTTTCTCCACCTTCGTCGGCTACTTGGGTGGTGGCCCACTGGGCGCACTTGCTATGACCATCGGGATTTTTCTGCCTGCCTTTGCCTTTACCCTCGTCGGCCACGACTATCTTGAGCGGATGGTAGAAAACACCGCGCTCCACAGCCTGCTTGACGGAGTTACTGCCGGTGTTGTCGGGCTGATAGCGGCGACAACTATCGAGTTGTTTCGCACAGCCATCACCAGCGTGCCCGCGGCGCTGATCTTTGTGCTCGCCCTTGTCGTGCTGTTTCGCTGGAAATCAAGTTTGGCAACCCCGGCCATTGTATTTGCTGCCGGAGCGCTGGGAATGCTTTTCTTCTAAGGTGGCTCCTTGACGGAACTCATTGTATGCCGAGCCACACGCCCAGAATCGCACGGGTTACTCGATCAATTGCGGGTGTACCAGGCTTCACGCTCGAATCCCGCACCATCGATAGGGACAGATATCTCGTCCGCGACAGCGGGGTGAAGGTGGTGGCACAAGAGGCCCTTGCGCGCATGTTCCAGTAGCCATGTCAATGCGGCATCCGCGGCTACACCCGCGGAGGGGTACGGCCCGTCCCAGTCGCGGACAATCTTGGCGTTCTGCATCGACCAACCCCAGCCGCCGGTAAGCGTTTCCGAGAACGAAATGGAGATACCGATACGCCCGAGAGCTCCAACAATAGCACGGTCCTTGTCGTTCATCGCACGTCCTCACGCTTGCCGGTTTATCGATCTATGAGAAGAATGTGTAACCCTATCCAGTCTAGCTTATGCGACCTGCAAGCGCATTAGCCTAATGGTGTAGTGCACCTCTTACTGTTTGGCGCCTCATAATGTCGTAGTAGCACACAAAGCTCGGACACTTGGAGTGGTGCAGAATGCGGCGTGAGGAACCGGGCCGAAGATGCTACACTACAGCACGTGACGAAAGGAAGCAGCGTGCCGCCATCACCAGCCGCCGTTCGGGCATTCATTCGACTGCGCGCCCGACTCGCACAAAAGTTTCGCAGCGTCGAGATTCCGGTTTCCTTACCGTGGAGTGGCGTCACCTACCATGTGCTGCAGCCGGCCTCGTTCGATCGGCTGCTCACGGCGGCCGCGCGCGACCCCGAGCAGAACATGCCCTACTGGGCGACGGTTTGGCCAAGCGGGGTCGCGCTAGGCGATGCCGCACTGCTCCAGGCTGAATGGCTCCGCGGGCAACAGGTGCTCGAGCTTGGCGGGGGATTAGGTATCACGGCCACGGCGCTCCTAACAGCGGGCGCGCAGCCTTTGGTCACTGACTATTCCACGGAAACGTTGTTACTTACGCGGGCAAATGCGCTCCGTAACACTGGACAGGAGCCGCGCACGCTGCAGCTTAACTGGCGCCAACCCACGCAGGCGCTCTTCGCCGACGCGCCTTATAGCTTCGTGCTTGCCGCAGATGTCCTTTACGAGGCCCGTGATGTCGAGCCGCTGCTTGCGCTCGTAGAACGTTTGGTTGCGCCGGACGGTGTGCTTTGGCTTGCCGAGCCTGGGCGTCCGCCCGCACAGCGCTTTGTAGTCGCCGCCCAAGCGCAGGGGTGGCAAGAGGAACTTACCCGCCACATGGGGCCGTGGTCCGATCCAAAGGACGCAGGAGTGGTGGTCAATCTACACCTGATGCGTCGAGGAATGAACGGCAGCGCAGGCTAGTTGACGACTGTCGCCTGTAGGCCGCATAAGGACGCCCGCGTCGGGCAAACGTACCCCAACCTGATCCGCTCGTCCTCTTTGGGACGAATAGAGTACCCAAACGGAACCATCCAGGTATGTTGCTGCTTTTCGCCCGCCCTCGCATTTGATAATCCAAATGCCACATAGCTCGCTGATCACCATAGAAGGAATGACGATGCATTCGAGCCGCTCACCCGCCAACCGCGCCGCGCCCTTGCTCGTGCTATGTGCCCTGTTTGTGGGCGCACTGGCGCTACGCATTTGGGCGCTCAACTGGGGCCTACCATATGTCGAGCACCCTGACGAGCCGGCGCTGCTAGAAATAGCCATCCGGATGGTACACCAGGGGGATCCCAATCCTCATTCGTTTGTGTATCCGTCGCTCTTTTTCTACCTGCTGGTCGCCGTCATTCGGCTGCACCTCTGGTGGGGCATGAGCCAAGGCTGGTATGGCTCGCTCGCGGACCTGCCGCTACAGCATTATGAATTTACGACAACCCCACAGCTCTTTGTCTGGACCCGGATAGTTGCGGCGCTGCTGGGTGCGATCACTGTGCCGACGCTGTACGTGCTCGGCCGTCGCATGTTTGACCAGCGTGTCGGTGTGGTCGCCGGGCTGGCCTTGATGGTTGCTACGTTTCATGTCGCGCACAGCCACTACGTCACTACAGACGTCTCCACAGGGCTCTGGGTAGTGCTGGCGACGATTGGGGCGTGGGGCATCACCAACGGGGGTCGCTGGCGCAGCTATCTCGTGGCGGGAATCATGACCGGGCTGGCGGCTGGCACAAAATATAATGCCGCCAGCGTCGCCCTCGCGGTACCCGTCGCACATCTCCTCTGCTGGCGCCACCAGAGTTTGGGCCGACCAGTATTTCGACTGCTGGCCAGCGGCCTTGCCGCGCTTCTTACCTTTCTGGCAACAACCCCGTATGCGCTGCTTGACGCGCCAGCCTTCTTGGAGGGCCTTCGCTTCAACGCCGCGCATTACGCTGAAGGAGGGCATGGCGACTTTATTGGACGCTGGCAAGTTGCCGAATATGGCATCTTCCTGTGGCGGGAGGCGCTCTTCCCGCCGGGATTGATCCTTGCCATCGTAGCCCCGGTTCTGCTGGTGCGGCACTATCCGCGCCAGGTCATCCTGCTGCTTACGATCATTGGCGTCGGGCTGTTGCTACTACTGATCTACGAGGTTAACTTCGTACGTAATCTCCTGCCAATCTTCCCGCTGCTCGTCCTGCTTGCCGCAGCCGGAGCGGTAACGCTTGCGGATAGGCTCCGCTCATCGGCCTTGCGCTGGTCCGTGATGGCTGGGTTGATCGCTGCCCTGGTTGTTCCGCACATCCGTGACTCGATCTGGCAGCTTCGTTATTGGAGCCATCCGTACACCATGCAGCTCGCGGCCGACCGACTTCGACAGCTCCCACAGGGCATGCGCATGGCAGTTGAACTGCATGCGATGCAGTGGGCTGGAGATCCCAACGTGTTCCCGGTACGGCAGCTTATCGAGCGTGACGCTGATTGGTACCGCGCCAACGGCTACCGCTATCTGGTTGTGAACGATGACTTCCGCGGCCCTGAAGATCAGGCAGCCTATCAGCAGCTCAAGAGCGCGGCCCGCATCCTCGCCGAGTATCCGAGACGGCGTGAGGGCATACAGCCGGGGCCAGGTGGCGCCCTACTGGATCTAGGGGAGCACGTGGAACAGATGTTATTCGCCCGGCATTCCATCCGCTTCGGAGACCACATGCGGCTTCTTGGCTACGAGATGCAGCCGGGAAGCTTACGGGAACGGATCAGCCCGCTGGAAGGTGCAGACGTACGAGAGATCAGCACTGGCGAGGCGCTCCAGGTTAACCTGTACTGGCGGGCTTTACGCCAGCTCGACATCGATTACACGTTGTTTGTCCACGTCCTTGATAGCAGCGGCAACCGGGTTGCCCAGCGCGACCTCCCGCTGCGCTATGGCGACTATCCATCCTCGCGCTGGCAGCCGGACGAGCTCGTCATCGACCGCGCCGATCTTCAGCTGCCAGCACTACCACCCGGCGACTACCAGCTGGTGATCGGCTTGTATGACGCGGCGACCTTCGAGGCCCTCCAGCCCGAAGCGGGCAACGCCATTCTCGCGACAATCACCGTGCACTAACTGCCTGACGGGTGGTGGGAGCACCGGGACACACAACGAAAGAGCGCGGGGGTTGCCCGCGCTCTTCGCTCCTTCTCACGTGATTTATTCCAAGTAGCCCTGGAGCCGCTGTCCTACCTCTGGTGCTCGCAGCCGACGCATAGCATCCGCCTCGATCTGCCGCGTTCGCTCGCGCGTAATGCCAAAGGCTGCCCCAACTTCTTCAAGCGTTCGTCGCTTGCCGTCTTCGAGGCCATACCGCAGCGACAGCACCCGCCGCTCGCGCTCCGGTAATGCTCCCAAGGCGGCATGTATATCGCGGTACAGCAAATTTTGAGTAGCCGTCTCCAGTGGGCCATCTTCCCGGTCATCCGACAGCATCTCGCCAATAAATGTATCGCCGTCTGGCCCCACGGGCTGCTCCAATGATATGGGCGTGATGGCGGCTGTCAGCAATCGTTTGACCTTGCGCACGCTGATGCCTAGTGCATCCGCAAGCTCCTCCGCGGTCGGCGGCCGTTCCAGCGCCTGCTCAAGCTGGTGCATTGTGCGCCGTACCTGGACAATCATCTCACCAAGATGTACAGGCAGCCGGATCAGGCGCCCGTGCTCGGCTAATGAGCGGCTGACCGCTTGCCGAATCCACCAAGTTGCATATGTAGAAAAGCGATTGCCTTTACGCCAGTCAAACTTCTCAACTGCTCGCATCAAGCCCAGATTACCCTCTTGGACCAGGTCCAAGAATGACATCTGGTGCCCGATGTACTTCTTGGCGACGCTAACAACGAGGCGCAGGTTTGCCTGAATCAGCTCTTGCCGCGCCAGCGCACCATCCGCCACTAATCCTTCGAGCCGTATGCGCTCTGCTCCAGTCGCATCCTCGTCAAGCTGTTGCCGCGCTTCGCGCCCACGCTCAATCCGCTGTGCCAGCGACACTTCCTGCTCGGCTGTTAACAACGAAACCTGGCCGATCTCCCGCAGGTAGAGCTGCGTCGCATCCTCAGCCGCCTCGTGCTTTCCCTCGGCCTCGTGCTCGGCATGCGGCTCATCCCAGCCGAAGCCCATCCCAACGCCGCCTTCCGCGTTCTCTGCAGTGTATTCTGCTTGCATGGCTCCACCTCTTCCACTGCCACACGTTCGGGGCATCGGGCAATGGTCTAACATCTTGTCGATAGGCACACCATCTGCATTTACAGTTACGTACCATGACCGCCGCTGGATTGCTCCGCGGCCCACTGGCTGGCCCAGCTTACTTCAGCCCGCCTCCAAGGCCTCGGTCGGTTTGCCGCCGTAGCGCATCAACCGCGTTGCCCGTGGAGGGGCGTGGTAGCTGGGCTGCAAGTGCATTTGCGGCCCCTGCGCCGCAAACGCCAGCGCATCGTCCAAATTCCACGGCTAGCCCCCGTCACGCTGGCGACTCGTCCCTCCAGTACCATTGACTACCTCGCTGCTTGAACAGGGCCGCCGATCAGTAGGTATGTTCAAGTTGATAACGACGCATCCGGTTCAATAAGGAAACGATCCGGTCCACGGGATCGCTGGGCATAGTCTACCTGTACCGCGACGTAAGCAGCGGCGAGAAGTGCGGGGACCGCCTCAAATAGCAGATAACGTACCAGCGTCTCCTGTCCATCCCTAATCACGTCCTCCCTTCCCTCGACCACTGCTGCCGCCGATCTGTGGTATCCGACGACTGCAGCCCCTGCTGCGCAAACTGCACGGCAGAGTCAACAATTAATTGACGCCGCAACCCGACGTTTCGTTGCAGCAGCGGCACCAACAGTAACCCCTCGACAACCAGCAGCGCCACGGCCACCCAGATAAGCAAGGCTGGCATATCGATACCGGGGGCTCGCAGCGAGGGCGCCACCGCTAACAAGAGCGCCCATATCAAAAAGTATCCGTGCATCGCCCAGCGTGTCAGCACCGGAACGAGATCGATACCGGTCGTTATGCGCCCGCCATGACGTACCACAGCCCCGCCAACAATTGTGGCGAAACACGCTAATGTGACCACGAAGATCGGCATGCTCCCGCCAACTGGCGCTCCTGAGGGATAGGCAAGCCTGACGAGGCCCTTGTACAGCAGGATGCCCAGAAGTAACCCGATGAACGACCAGATCGGCGCCGTGATGAGCAAAGCACACCGAGCCCAGCCGCTAACGCTCAATCGACGTACCAAGCGGACATAGGCTGAGAAGGCAAGCGCGACAAAGAGCCAGGCAAAAAAGTTATCGGCCGGCACTCCGAAGTAGCCCGTGTTTAGCGGGTTGCTCCATGTCCACAGCTGCAGGCGAATGGCGACAGCGTCGAACGCAAGGTCAAGCACAATTGCCCAGAGCGCGTCGGCAAAGGGAGCAGCCCAGAGCGGGAGGCCCAGCTGATCGGTGTAGGCCATTGCGCCGTAAATGATCATGGCCCAGCACAAGCCGATAATGATTGGCACTGGGCCAACTGTTAGGAAGAAACCCGACGAATAGTGGTACGTTCCAAAGATCAGAATGTTGCCCCACTCCAAGAGCACCCCATAGGTCGTCGCAGCCAGCAGCTCCATCCCGGCCCAAGCACCCCGCCGCCAAGCGTGCCAACCCGTGAGCCCAAAGAGCACGACCGTCGAGATTTCAAGCGCTAAATATGCGAAGCTGCTCATCTTGCATCACCTTTGCACAGCAAATATACAGTTAATGCAAATATCTTGTCAAGCCGTAGCCTGCTTGTGATATTTCTCACATCTACTCTAACATGTTGGTCCATCGGGTGATTACCCTACGCTCGGGAAATGACCCGTGGGAAAGTACGTCAAGGCGCGACAGACAGATGCGTTGCAAAAGCAGACACAGCCAAAGGGTACATAGGCGTACCTTTGGCTGTGTCAATCAAACGTTGGTTAGATTACGGAACAAGCTTTAGGTTGGGCTTAACGCCTAAGCTCCAGTCGTGCTGCACACCTTGTGCAAAGCGGAAGTACGCAGCGGTTCCCACCATAGCAGCGTTGTCAGTGCAGAGCCAAATCGGTGGCGAATGGACCGGTACCGGTGAGCGAGCAATCAAGGTATCCCGGAGGGCGGCGTTGGCTGCCACGCCGCCAGCCAGCAGAACACAACGAGCGTCGACCTCACGAGCCGCGTTGACGGTCTTGGTCACGAGCACGTCGACAACCGATTCCTGAAAAGCCGCGGCCAGCTTCCGCACAACCTCGGGCTGCGCCTCGGCAAGACTGATGTCTAGGGTGACCTTAGCCCGCTGAACTTCATGCAGGATATGCGTCTTTACGCCACTAAACGAAAAATCATAGCTTTCACCCAGCCAGGCGCGCGGCACCTTCACGTCGCCCGGATCCACTCCTACCGCAATCTTTTGAATCTGAGGTCCACCAGGGTAGCCGAGCCCCATAATCCGAGCGGCTTTATCAAACGCTTCACCTGCCGCGTCGTCGCGTGTCTGGCCCAGCAGCTGGTAATCGCCATGGTCACGCAGCAGCACCAGCGCGGTATGACCGCCCGATACAATCAAGCAGACCAGCGGAAACGGCGGCTCTGGGGGCAACACCGCGTCCGTCGGTACTTCGCCTGCAGCTGCGAGCGTCTCCGGCATCAGCCAGTTCGCGTAGATGTGGGCTTCCAAATGATTGACGGCGACCAGCGGCTTGTTTTGAGCCCAAGCCAATGCTTTGGCGGCGTTAACGCCCGCAAGCAGTGCGCCTGGCAGGCCGGGACCATAGGTGCAGGCAACCGCGTCAATCGCATCCCAGCCGTTGATCGGCGCGATTGCCTCTTTGAGCACCGGCGCCATGCTTGTGATATGCTCGCGCGAAGCGAGCTCCGGCACAACACCCCCGTAGCGCTCATGCAGATGCATCTGCGATGCGACGACGTTGGATACAATCTGGCGTCCATCGCGAATCACCGCCGCGGCTGTCTCATCACACGACGTCTCCAGCGCTAAGATCGTAAATCCAGGTTTCAATTTCATACCGCTATTGTACCGGTGGGGCGACCAATGTTGGCCGCCCCACCGGTACCGAGATGCTCCGCCACCCTGCTCGCAAGAGTGCAAGCCTGGCGGAAACTACCATCACCAGATGTCAACACGCTTACCGGTTAACCTCACGGGAAATCTGCCTGCCGTACTGCTACGATACCTGATCGCCTCCCAGATTCGCCCGCGGCGATGTACGGCCGCTCGCCGAGCTGCTGCCACGGCGTCCGAAGAGATAGCCGATCAGCAAAACAGCGGCTTCAAAAGCCCAAAAACCAGGCTTGGGATAGCGCATCCATTGCGGACTAACCAGCTCGACCGACGTACCCATGTTCGTGCCGCGCACTGCGATCTCTTCGCTTAGATCGCGAATCGCGTCGATATGCATGCGGTTGTACGCCTCGACCAGGCTCTGGCTCCTGCCGCTCAGGGACGCCTCTTCCAGCGCCTCGCGGCACATCGCCACGCCGTTCTCCTCGCCCTGGCGCATTGAGATCAGCAGATCACGTACCGATCCAGCCGAGTTAATGCGTGCGGCCAGCCGTCCGCCGAACTCTGTCGCGCCCGAGTGAGCTTCGGGATCACCGCCGAGCTTCCTGATCCGCTTGCGGAAGTCGTCAGCAAAATCGGTGTGCCGCTCCTGCAGCTTGCGGAAAAGCTTTTCAACATCGCCCTCCTCGACCCGGCCAGTGGCCACCGAGTACGAGTCCGCTGCGGCGAGCGCCGAGGCGTAGAAGCTTGTCAGCAGGGTTGCCTCCGCCTGCTGCTGCTCCGTGTTCCGTCCAAACCAAGCCATGCCTACCTCCTTGAGTACATGATCACGACCGGAAAGATTCATCAGCTGTGAGTCGTGCCGTCGGTGCACAATCGGGGAATCTCGTCCGTCGACTGCAACCCTTAGCCAGCAAGCACTATGCCCGCAATCAGCAACTCAGGCGCTATGCTATAATCGTGTCGGTAGGACCAAGCTTTACCAGCTGGCTGCTCCGCATCCCTTGTGCCTTCCAGGCTTGCGCATACCGTCGAAGGAGTGAGAACTGCGACTATGAGAGTCTCTTGTTTGCAAGAAAATTTGAAGCGCGGCCTTTCGGTCGTTAGCCATGCCGTTGCCTCGAAAAGTACATTACCTGTGCTTTCCAATATTTTGCTGACAACCGAGGGCGGCCGCTTGCGGCTGCAGGCCACAAATCTCGAGGTTGGCATTACCTGCTGGATCGGCGCGAAGGTGGAGGACGAAGGCGCGGTCACGATCCCCGCCAAGCTGCTGGCTGATTTCGTCGGCAACCTCCCTAACGATGCGGTGACGATGAGCTTAGATGAGCGGACACAGACCGTGCATCTGCGTTGTGCCCGATCCGAGGCAAACATTAAGGGCATCGAGGCCGATGAGTTTCCCTCGATACCTACCGTGGAGGCCGATGAGCCGACAGTAGCGCTCGACCGGGACGTTTTCCGCAGTGCCATCAACCAGGTCGCTTTTGCAGCTGCAACCGACGATACGCGCCCGGTACTGGCGGGTGTGCTCCTCAAGCTGCAGGGCAACGAAGTAACGCTATCGGCCACCGATGGCTTTCGGCTCTCGGTCAAAACAATCGAGCTGCCTGAGCCTGTCCGGGTAGCGCAGGAGGTCATCATACCGGCCCGGGCGCTGATTGAGCTCAGCCGGATCATCGGCGATAGCGAAAGCCCCGTCGAGATGACCGTCACGCCAAGTGGCGGGCAGGTGCTCTTCCACACCGACAACATTGACCTCGTCAGCCGGCTGATCGACGGCAAGTTTCCCGATTACCAGCGCATCATCCCCAAGCAATACGCGACCCGCGCGGTTATGGATCGTAGCGGCTTCCTGCGCGACGCCAAGCAAGCGTCGGTCTTCGCGTCGTCCAGCGCTAATATTGCCAAGGTGACCTTGGACGCGGGAGCCGAGTGGGGCCCTGGCAGGCTAACGCTCTCGGCCAACGCGGCCGAAGTGGGAGATAACAAGAGCGAGCTGGAGGGGCAAATTACTGGCGAGGGCGGTCAAATTGCGCTCAACGTCAAGTTCCTACAGGAAGCGCTCGGCGCGATCGACACGCCGCAGGTGGTCTTTGAGATGCAGTCCCAGGCAGCGCCCGGCGTCTTCCGTCCAGTCGGCGATGAGAGTCTGCTCATTATCGTCATGCCGATGACGGTCCGATAGGCGAGGGACGTGGGGCTAGAAAAGCGAGATCAGGGGCGCGGAATAACGATAAACACTCTCGCCCCTAACTTCTAACCACTAGCCCCTAAATCCTAATCCGCTGCAAGATCGACATCAAGCGCGCGTGCTCGTCTCGTAGCAGCAGCGCGAGCCGCCGACCAGCTGTCACCGTGAAGCCATAGCGATCGGGCTGTACATCAGCCGCCCGCCGCAACGTCGCGGCGAGGAGCTCGTCTGCAGGCAGGTCACGCGCGCTAAGCACTGTCGGCAAGAAATCAAGACGCTCGAAAAAGTGCCGCAGCTCATGGTCCTCGCAAACATGGACGCTATAGTGCACGGGCGGTGGGAGCGGAGGAAGATATTGGCGGAGAGCGGGTCCATCGCAGAAGCCGACGATTAAAGCTCGGAATTCGGTCTGTAGCACCGCTTCAAGATCAGGATTTTCCGTGTAAATATCGCCGTCGTACATCCCTTCACGGCCGCGCACCACCGCCCGGCCACCGAGCTCTTGGCTCGCGGTATGCACGTCATACACCAGTGCATAGGCCGAGCAGCCGCCCGGTCCATCTGCACGAACCAGACAGCCAAACGGCGGAGCGTCTAGCAACCGGTACGTACCCGCGACAAACGACGTGCTGTTCGCCTCGATAACCTCACCAATTGGCCCGATGTCCATCCTTACCTCTATATCGTCGCTTACGGGATACCTCGTCTGCCACGTCTCAGCTCCAATGGGCAGGCAAACCACACCTACGGCCACGCACGGTCCAGCCATTCTTGCGGCTGCACGTTTACCATGCCAATGCGCACGTCCCAATGGAGGTGCGGCCCGGTGACCATGCCTTTCGCCCCGATCCGGCCGATGAGCTGGCCCTGCTCGACCAGCTCGCCGGGCTTGACCAGCACCGCCGACAGATGCCAGAAGCCGGTATGTACTCCCTGCCCGTGGTCAAGGATAACCGCTCCACCGCGCACCAACAGATCGGGCTCGGCGAGCACAACTCGTCCTCGGGCTGGCGCCACTACCGGAGTACCCGTAGCATTGGCGATATCAAGGCCTTCGTGAAACGAGTCGACTGGACCACCATTGTATGAGCGGTTGGTGCCGAACGTAGACGTGAATCGCCCCTGCGCGGGCAAAATAAAGCGGCCAGACCAGAGGCGCTCCGGGCTTACCTGCGGCCAGATCGCGTTGACCAGCTTGCGTTCCGCGGCGATCGCCTCCTTGTTTCGTTCCAGCATATCACGGACTGACTGCGGCAAGTTAATGTTTTCGGTACGGTAGCCCGCGTCGACGACGCGCAACGGCGCCTCGTGCACCACGGTCCTGCCGTCCGGGAGGTCGGCCTCGATGCGCAGCGGGAGGTTCCCGGCAGGTGTTAGCACCGGAACACCGCCTAAGGCAACCCAGGTCGGGTCCTGATCCGCAAAGAAGGCCAGGGGCGCCGCGCCAAGGCTCCCGCGGACCACCTTCGCGCCTGCCACGGTCACGACAATGCGGGTAGTATGTCCCTGCACCACGGCCGCCGGCACGGCTCGCAGCGCCACATCGGGCAGCGCAGGCTGCTCGCCGAGCAGCTCAGCGCCAAGGCGACCCAGCAGCACTTGAAATGGGGCAGGCTTGTCAGGATGCCACTCAAAGCGCGCGCGCTCGAACCACTGCGTTAGCACCCGGTCGCCGGAGCTGTTTGTCTCGTAGCGCGGCGCCGTTAGCGGTAGGCCAAAGAGGGCTAAGCTCTCACGCTCGCTTACCCCGGCATCGCCGAGCTCTAGCCCTGCGGCTTGCCAGTAGCCCAAGAAGGGACCGCACACCTGGCGATCGGTAACTTCGAAGCGGCGGCACGGTCCGGCCATCTGCTCTCCGCGTCCCTCGGCGCGCCAATCACGGCGCTGCTTCCGCAGGAGCTCATCACCCAAACGCCCGAGCTGCACGTCGTACGGCCCTGCCTGGCCTGGATGCAGCTCCAGCCGCTCACGCTCGAACTGCTGAGCCGTAAGCTGACCCTCAGGAGTTCGTTCCAGCCGCTCCGGCCCGAGCGGCAGGCCAAAGACGGGGAGCGCCCCGTTCGCGCTCCAATACTCTAATAATCGTCCGCGGACACGCCAGCCGGTCTCCGGAAACAACCGCTCGGGTTGCGCCGCGCGCAGCTTCTGCGGCCCCAGGAGCGCAGCCAACATCGTGAGCAATAAAAAGAGTATGCGCATTAAGTTCCTTTCTTCGTCGCTATCATACGCGAGCGAGCAAACAAAACGGCCCCACAGTGGGGGCCGTCTCCACACAGCATGGATCAGCGCTAACGTAGCTCCGCGCCGAGGCGGCCGAGCAGTACTTTATAGCCCTGCGGATTCTCGGGGTGATGCTCGAAGCGGGCGCGCTCGAACCACTGGGTCGCTCCCGTCCAACCATCGCCGTTACGCTCGGACTGGACGCTCGACACAGGATAGCCAAACAACGCGAGACTTTCCCGCTGCGATACACCACGATCGCCAAGCTCCAGACCACGCGAGCGCCAGTAGCTGAGGAACGGCTCACACAGGTTATGGCCCGTCTCGGCAAAGTATTGGCAACCGACCTTGGGTTGCTCGCGCGGCAGCGTTTCCCACGGCCGGCCTTGCTTCATGAGCAGATGTGTGCCGAGGCGTCCAAGTAGAACATCGTATGGACGCGCATTCTCAGGGTGAAGCTCGAGACGGTTGCGCTCAAAAAGCTGCACCCGGAAGCGGCCATCGTTGGTCTGCTGCTCACCTTCGGCGGCGAGCGGCAGGCCAAAGACCGGCAGCGCGCCATTGCCATTCCAGTATTCGAGAATGCGTCCACCAACTGTATGGCCGGTTTCGGCGAACGTACGCGAGCCCGCCGGCGCTGGCGCAGGTGCCGCCGCGCTATGGAAGCGCGCAGCGTAGTCCCGTGTGATATCGAGATTGAGGTTCCCGTAGGTCCGGCTTGGCTCGATCTGGTGACCCTCGAACCACTCGTTGAACGAGGTAATCATCACAGCTTGGGCGTTGCGGTCGAGCGCGGTCTGCCAGGCGCGGCGATAATAATCGCCGTTGGCGCGATCACGGATCACATGGCCCCCGCGAATACGCGAGTCGTCATAGCCGGGCATGACTGTCGACACAAAGGGCTTATTGGTGCGCTTAGCCGCGTTATATTCGTTCAATTGTCGGGCGTACGAACCCATTGCCGCCGCCGGATCCGCCTGCCAGGTAATATCGAAGAAGTACAGACCGTCAAAGACGTCGAGGTAGCCAAAGTTGGTGCCCTCGCCCATCCAGAACCACTCATGGTTCGGATCGACCTGCTGCTTGACGTTGCGCCAAGCGTTGACATCGCCGAACGAGGGCAGATTCCAGAAGACAACTACCGGCTTGCCGTTCCAGCGCATCCAGTTCGGATCGCTCATATATCGATCGCGCATGTAGCGCAGGCTGTCGATCATTCCCTGAGGATTTTTGAGCGTACCAGTGAAATCGGCGGCCTGATCCGGAATGAATGTTACGTTGAAATCCCGTCCTGCGGTCGCGTTGAGCAGCTTTCCACAGCGCTCGTTCAAGCGGGGCTCGTTTGGCCCATACCACGTGCAGACGAACGCATCGATGCCGGCGTCGTCGGCTTGCTGGATGTGCCGGGCAATTACCGCGTCATCGCCACTGCTGTAGGCATCGGGCGGCAGATCGGACATGCGCGCCGGATTCCAGTCTGATGGCTCATACCAGGGATAATAAAAAGCCAGCACGGGCTTCGCGGAAGGGGCACCCGGTGCGGCGTGGGCAATCGGCTGATATGCTAGGCTTGCCAGGAGGACAGCAAGCAGGCTCAGGCCGAGAATGGAGCGATACATCGACGATCCCTTCGTCTAAAACATGAGGCTCCCAGGAAAAAGAACGACCACGCGGGGCAGGTGCGTCGGGCGGCGCTCCGGTAGTGACGCGGCATCGGACAGGGATGCAGCTGAGATGCCAGCGCAGTCGATCGTGTAGCCAAGCTGCTTCGTCCTGGAAGCGATACCTGTACGGCTGTCGGGATTGTACCAAACGGAACAAGCAGCACAAGAACCGCCGGGACCGATCCCGCTCCCCACCGATTCGTCAGCCCGGCGGGACCATCAGGCTAACCGACGAACAGACCGGGTACGGACGGAGCAAGCCATGCCGGCAAGCTGAAGCTCTGGCGAACGGGCTAGGCGCCTGGGCGAAGCTTCGAGGTTGCCTTGGCGGAGCGGAGGGCCGGAATATCCATCTGCACGAAGAGGCGCTCAAGCATGGCGTCGAGCTGACGACGCTCGCTGCCATGGATGACCGCTTGTTCATGGGCTCGCGCCAGCACATTCGGATAGCCCATACCCCGCCGACACTGATCGTACACGACGGCATGGAGCAAATCGAGCTGTTGCGCATCGGCAACCCAGGCCGGAAACTCAACCCGCGCCAGCTCGCGCCCAACCCGGAGATAAAAGAACTGCACCCGGTGTGGACCGTAAAAGTCGACATTGATGCGCGACATCGAGCCCCAGCGCGCGGAACGCTGTCCATCCGCAAGCTCCTCGAACAACATCGTGTCGACCAGATTGCGCAGCGGGTCGGCGCTGCGGTCGGGATACTCTGCGTTCCAACGATCAAAGTCACCCTTGACAAGCAAGAGCTTAATGAGGCCGACAACCTCGCGCGAGCGTGGCCGACTGAGATAGCTTGCGGTCGCGCAGGGCAGCACCCGCATGGTCTCGAGATAGCTCAGGTAATCGCCGAGAAAATGACCGCGCAGAAATGGGTCGAGTCCGGCAAGCGTCCAGCGGATCAGCGTTCCATCTTGTAAGGCGAGCCGCGGCCGATCATCCGGCAGCGTCATCGCGGTCGTCGCCAGCTGCAAACCCTCGATCACGTCACGCTCAGCTGCTAGAAGTGGACCTTCTTTGGCATACTCACGCCCCGATTGGGGATCACGAATGTACAGATCTTCGTCCCGATAGCCTAGGATTGGGCGGCTTTCAGACCAAAAAGCGGCATCCTCGCCATACTGGAGCACCGCGGTACCGATGTTCACTACGTAGCACGCCGCAATACCATGATGGTCGATATCGAGCTGCGAGCCGTCAGAGGCAGCCACGGTGTACGCCCGCGGACATGCCGGCAGATCGTAGACCGCATTGAACGGCTCGAGCGGCTGAGCCGTCAACCACGCAGCCGTACGGCTTTGCTCCTCGACGACGTCGCGCCAATAGACCCACTCATGCGCTTCGCCATCCAGCCACCGGCGGGCTTCGGCTAGCCGTGCTGGAAGCAGCCGCAGTTCTTGGCTCAACGTGCCACTCATCGCACGTGCTTCCCGCCCGAGCGCCAACAGATCCAAGGTCATGTTCCTACCACCTCGCGGCTTGGTCCAACGAAAGGCATCACTATATCCACGCCGTCAAGCCATCATCGTCACCCGCTGAGTGCCCACACGAACGCCCCATCCGAGCGGGTGGGGCGTCGCAGCTGTCGAATTACGGAACCAGCGTTAGGCTTCCATACGCCGGATCCATTGCTCTGGAGCACGAATCTCGTCCATCGTCGGCAAGTTCTCGGCGCGCTGCCAGGCCTTGGTCGCAAAGTCAATACCCCGGCGCTGTACCACGGTATCCACAAACTGTTGTCCCTGCTGATACTGCGCCATCTTGAGATCCATACCAGTTATGCGGTTAAAGAGCTGCTCCGCTAAGGGCCGTGCACCCTTGCGCTCCTCAATCCGACGCTCGATCTCCTCAAAGTTCGGCAGCACCTGCTTGCCGATTGCGTTCATAATATGGTTCGAGTAGCCCTCGACCAGCGACATGAGCGCTTGGAGCTCATTGAAAATCGCACGCTGCGTCGGCGTTTGAATAGCCTCCATCCAGTGCTGGCCCTTGCCCATATTTTCTAGCAGGCGTGATAGGATTGGGCCAATGCCACCTTTGAAGCCCTGCAGCTGCTCGTTCACAGTATCGAAGTAGCGGCGCAACAAGCTGTTGAAGTGCTCACGGACCCAGGGATAGGCCTCGAACTCGTAGGCATGGGTCGTCTCATGCAACGCGATCCACAGGCGGAAGTCATGGGCGTCAAGGTCAAGGTTACGCTGGATGCGATCAATGTTGGGCTCGACGAAATAGAGCGCTCCGCCGGTCGGCTCCGGCGCTAACAGGGACAAGTCGTACTGGCCCAGCACTTTACGGGCAAGCACCCCCAACAGCACACCCACCTGCGCGCTCATCATGCGGCGGTTGACGCCGGCCGCTACGCTCTGGCCCACAGTCTTGGGGTTAGCGTTACGCTGGTAGAGCTCTTCGATGAACTGGAAAAGCCCGGTAAAATTGGTAATATTGGCATCCAGCCACTCGCGGCGGTCCATAACCACGATCCGCTGGATCGGCTCCGGCAGCTCGACCCGGAGATAGCGAGCGATCAGCGGCTCTGAGCGGCGCACCATCTCGGTGTACTGCTCGCGTGCCACGGCCCGGTTGCGAACCGGAGCCTGGTCGGTCTGGGATACCTGAACCGCCATACGACGGACCGTGTTCCAGTCGATCAGTCCGGCATCGGTCCAACGTTCCGGGCGTTTGCGGCTCGCCACGTAGCTCGCACCCAAGCCGGCGACGGCGCCAGCAATCAGTATCGCTCCAAGCCGCTTGGCGTCGTTCGCAGGTCGTGGTGACATGATCTAGCTCCTTATAGGCATCAGGTATCAGGTGTCAGGCATCAGGAAAGAACGGCGCTGTATTGTCTCTGAAGCTTGCAACCCGCCGCCTGTCGCCTTGTTCAATACTTTACCCTTACATCGCCAACGCGGCGAGTGATCTTGCGCTCGTCAAGATATTCAAGAAACGCAAGCGCATACTTGCGCGTGGTCCCAAAGTGATCACGCAGGCTGGCCACGGTCACTTCGCCGACGGCGTCGAGCGTTTGTACCGTCCATTCTACCAGTTTCTGAAAGGCTTCCGCCGCAAACAGGACGTCCGGGTTCACCCGTACAAGCTGCCCCGTGTCAAGCAGGTAGCCGATCAGCTCCGGACCGAGCGGCTCCCACTCGGCTTTCGTGGGCGGTGCAAATGGCTCGGCCCGAAAATCACGGAGCAGCAGCTCTACCTGCCGCTGCTGCACCTGGTTCAGGCGCGGCGTCCAATCGTGTAGGCGAACGGCTGCGTCCGCAACCACCACGACGCCACCCGTCGTCAGCCGCCGCAGCACAACGTCGAAGGCACGGCCCGTGCCTCCTGAACCAAACCCAGTCTTTGACTTCAGCTCTTCGCGGGGCATGCCCAGGCGCAACGTCCACTTTTTATGATAGGACGCCAGCAGCCTCATGATCGTTGCACTGAGCTTGACCCAGCCCTGGCCCGACATGACCCAGGATGACCCTTGGGGCTGCACTTCCGGGCCCAGCAGCAAAGCCTGGCCACTGGCGACAAGCTCGCCAAGTGCCGTGGCTGCGGTCGCCTCGTCTAGACCACTTGCCTTTACAGCCGCAGCCCACTCTAGCGGCTCGTCGCCAAGCGCCTGGAGTAGCAGCTCCGCCGGCGTGCCGCGACTAAGCGTTTCCAGCCTGTCGAGAACATCTGCCCTAAAGCGGCGATGGCGTGCAGGGTGGGCGTCTTGTATGCGCCCCCCGCCGACGGTGATCGACGGCGACGGAATCCGCACTATGCACCGATCGCCGCGCATCGCTGCGATTGGGCGTTCAAGCCGCAACTGCACCCAGCCTCCAGTGCCGGGCCGTAATTCGTCAGCCTCGAGCAGCGTCACACGACAGCGCACCTCGGAGGCCGCCACGAAGAGGTCGAGCGCATCATTTTGCTCCAGCACCGGCGCATCCGCGATCAACCGCAGCTTGAGATCGAGCAAGGTGGTCGGCTGGAGCTGACCGGGCAGTGTAACGACGGAGCCTCGCTCTAGCTCCTCCACGCCAATCCCGGCAATGTTGACGGCGACCCGCGTTCCCGGCAGCGCCGTCTCCTCCTTGCTGCCGTGGGTTTGTAGGCCGCGTACTCGGCCGCGCAGCCCCTTCGGCTGAACCTCGATCTCTTGCCCGACCGTGAGCTGGCCATCGGTCAGCGTCCCAGTAACAACCGTACCAAACCCGCCAATCGTAAAAACACGATCCACTGGTAGCCTGGGCACTCCGCGCGTCAGCGTTCGGGAGGGTGTCTGCTCCAGCACCTGATCTAGCGTTTGCTTCAGCTCTTTGAGGCCGGCACCGGTGCGAGCCGAGACAGCAACCATCGGCCAGGGGGCCGTTGCATCTCCCAGCACAGTACCCGCCAAACAGCCCCGCACATCCTCGCGCACCAACTCCAGCCACTCGGTGTCGACGAGGTCGGCCTTGGTCAGCACGACGAGGCCGCGCTCTACGCCCAGCAGATCCAGGATATG
Organism: bacterium; assembly: GCA_016781525.1. Lineage (GTDB taxonomy): Bacteria > Chloroflexota > Chloroflexia > Chloroflexales > Kallotenuaceae > LB3-1. The sequence continues at coordinate 23,246 of JADDQE010000122.1, forward strand.
GATATGCTCGGCGGTCTGCGGCATCACGCCCTCATCGGCGGCCACAATCAACAGCGCCGCATCGATCCCGCCGACGCCGGCGAGCATATTCTTGATGAAGCGCTCATGACCGGGCACGTCGACGATGCTCACCTGCTTGCCGCTGGGCAACTTTAGATGCGCGAAGCCCAGATCGATTGTCATCTCACGACGCTGCTCTTCCGCGAGTCGGTCAGGATTGATACCGGTGAGCGTGTGGACGAGGGTCGACTTCCCATGATCGACATGTCCGGCTGTGCCAATTACATACATGCGTGCTTCTATCTACATCTGCGGGGCGATCCAACAAACCGACCGCGGTCCCACGGTTAGGACCATATTTCTCAAGAGCAGCCTCGACCTAGGCACGATGCGCCTCTAAGCAGACCACTCCCTCGTCCCCAACGACGGCATCATGACGTACCCCTGCCGGCAGCTCGAGCCGATCACCTGGATACATCGTAATGTGCTGGCCTTCGTCGGGCAGGCCAAAGGTAATCGAGCCGCGCACGACGTACAACACTTTGTCGAACGGATGCGCGTGCGGAGCGTACACATTCCTCGGTCCATTCGCCCAGCGGTAGGCGCTGAGACCCTCGGAGTGCAGAATATGCTGGAGTGCGTCTTCGGTCGGCAGCTGCTCGCCAGGCCACGGCGTTGTGTTTACAATCATGTCGGATATCACTTTCGTCGCTCACGCAACCAGGCCCTACGACGGCTTAGCCATATTGTAGCAAAAAACGGCCCAGCCCTCCCCCATCGGTCCTAGACTGTGCATCACAGGCTACCAAGGGCGGAGGAGACCCACGGCTGCTGCCGCCTCTGCTAGACTGGCGCACGGCGAACCTGTTCAGGATCGAGTGCTTACTCCCCCAGCAACTCCGTTGCTCCAGCGCCCGATGCTCTACCATTTTAAAGAAGACGCTCGATGAACAATTGCGTTCCAAGCTCGACCTACTCATAGGTTCTAGGCGTGGTCAAATCTCCGCGAGCCGCGCCTACACTTGCCCGCCCTGTAATCAATCCCGTTATTCGGATTCGATCGGTGTGACAGCCTCAGCAACACCAATGCCCCTGGCATACCTTGCGTTGAGGTGCGCACAAGATCGTTCCTGCGCTATCCGACCGCCAAAAATCGCCTTGGAAAGCCTAACAAATTATTAACGACGCATCGACTACTCATTATCATAGCTTGAGGAGTTTATGGAACACTATCCGCTCGGTTATCGTCGGCCCGACTTCACCTCGCGTAATAAAGCACTTGTGATGCTTTGCGCGCTACTCGTCGGATTGTTTGTGCAGCAGATGAACAGCTCACCCGTACGGGCAGAAGGTGGGTTGGTTTCTAGCAACGCCTTCTTGCAAGGAAGTTACGTTGAGGCTGGTATTGCTGCGAATGGTGCATTTGGTTCAACACTTGCACCGCCGACAGGCTTTCACCCACGTGGTGGTGGCGGCAACCTTGGTTTCGTTGCCGACTCCGGTCGCGATGGCTGGGATACTTTCGACGGCGACTTCTTTCTGCCAGGCTCACCTGAGGAAGGCTTTGGATTAACGGTTAATGGGACGAATTACAACAACAACCGGAGCGGATCGCTTACGAACATTCCTGGCAGCCTCAGCAACTTTGTCCATACAAGCTCGCAAGAAGCTGTTGAATGGCGTGGCTCGGTTGCCGGTATCACCATTGCCAAAATCCATACAGTCGCGACAGCAGGCGTCCGCCTCGCGGTTGATGTTACGCTGACAAATACTACCAGTTCGGCGGCAACTGTATATTACATGCGGAATGTCGATCCGGATAATAACCAGTCCGTTAATGGATCGTACCAGACCACCAATACGATCGTACAGCAGCATGGTTCAGGGACAGCGCTTGTATCAGCTACACAGCCAGACGGCTCGTACATCGCGCTTTCGGCGAAGCACCCGAATGCGAAGGTGTCGTACGGTGGTTTCGGCAACCGTTCGGCACAGGCAATGTGGGAGCAAACGCAGAGCAGCCTACGTTACGCCGGGTCAGCCTCCGCCGACGAAGCCATCTCGCTCGGTTTGAAATTCACCCTGAATCCCGGCGCGTCGGCGAGTTTTTCGTACCACTACACCCTTGCCGCAGGCGCGAAGTTGTCCAGCCACCCGCAAAACAGCATCACGAATAACCCTCGTCTCCCGTTTACCGGCACGTCCGATCCCGCCAGCACCATCACTGTGAGCGAAGGCGACACAATGATCTGCTCGACGACAGCCGACGCCGAAGGACGGTGGAACTGCACGCCCGAAAGCGACCAGGTCGATGGTGTTCACAATGTCAGCATTGTCGCAACTGACCTTGATGGGAATGTAAGTTCGCCAGTCACGCGGACCTTCACTGTAGATACCGTGGCGCCAGCGACGCCCGTTATTGCGCTGCCAGATAGCGACAGTACAACGAATGATGCCACGCCGACGATTAGCGGCACGGCGGAGCCCGGCAGCACCGTCACTGTTACCGAGAGCAGCCTAACCCTCTGCACCGCCAGGGCCGATAGCGCGGGTAGCTGGTCCTGCGTCCCGACAGCTCCGCTCAGCGACGGTAATCATACGATCGGCGCAACGGCAACCGACGCCGCAACGAACTCCAGCCAAGCAACCAGCCGAAGCTTCACAGTTGACGCTACCGCGCCCAGCCTGCCTGTGATTAGTACACCGGCTGCCGACCCGCTGCTCAACGATCCCTCGCCAACGATTAGCGGCACGGCGGAGCCCGGCAGTACCGTCACCGTTACCGAGAGCAGCCTAACCCTCTGCACCA
>JADDQE010000243.1 GCA_016781525.1 bacterium
CCACGCCTGCGAAGGAGGCAGTATGCACCACCCACTGCTGGGATCGAGGGAACGCTGTCGCAGGGGGTCCGACGGTGTGGGCTGCGGCGGAGCCGGTACATCGGGCTGCAGAAAACCCATCTCCAGCATGTCTTAACAGCGGTAGCACTGAATATCGTACGCGTGGTGGCATGGGTATGCGAGATACCTCGCGCACGAACACGCCGTTCGGCATTTGCCCGTTTAGCACCCGCTGCACCTTGAAACGCTTCTCAGTCAGGATTCGCCAGCAGTATCTGGGCGCAGGTTTGTTCGCTGATGCCCAGCTTGCGGCAGACCTCCGTGGCGGTGGTTCCCTGCTCGACCTGCCGCAAGGTGTACACAATCTGCTCGTCGGTGAAGCTCGATTTCTTTATCTGCTGATCCTCCCGTAGGTGAAAATTCTAACCTATCAGGTGAACCAGGATTCAGGACTCAGATCAAGCCGAATACTCGCGCCGGCACCCGAACGAGGGACGCCGAAGGTACCAGGATGAAGTAGGACTGCTCCTCCGCCTATCATTCCTGGTGCCCGCTACACTACTGCTGTCACGAACCCCATTCCCGCGCTACGCATGGCGACCAGCGTCCCACCCATCGTGGGTCGCATCTCCATTGTACTTCGGGAGCGCCTCACGAGGTGGATCGTCGACACAGGACGAACGCTGGCGGAGGCGGACACCGCCTCCCTACACGATTGGAACGTTCATGGTACCGGCGAGCGCGCCGGGGCATCCAAGCAAGAAAGGTAATGCTTTGGGCACCTGGCGGATCAGCACCCTGCAGTGGGCCATTGGGACCTTTTGCGCCATCATCGGCGCGTTGATGCTCCTGGCACCCCACCAGTATAGCGGGTCATCCTATACCGTGCTCCAGGGGTGGTTGCCGGGCTGGGGCAGTTTATTTATGCTCGCGGGCGGACTTCTGATCGCCGTCGCCCTGCTGAACCCCCGGCGGCAATGGACGATCCTCGCGCACATCCTCGCAGCGGGCGTGCTCCTGGTGCTGGCCTACGGCTTTCTGGTCCTCAGTCTATGGACCGGAGCGGTCGTGTACACGGTCCTCGGACTCGGCACGCTCCTGGTGCTGATGCTGCCGGACCAGCACGCTCACCCGGCGGATGGCCGTGATTTCTTCGTGCTCCTCCTGGGTGTCACCGCGCTCCTGAACGGTGCGCTCTTTGTTGTGGTCCCCGATCAATTCAACGCACCAGTCTATGCCGGCATTCGTCCGCACCTCACCTGGCTTGGCGCGGCCTACATGCTGGCTGGTTGCAGCCTGGCGGTTGTCCAGATCCACCCGCGGCCCCATCGCGTCATCTTCTGCCTCGCCCATCTCCTCTGCGCCGGTGTGTTTCTGGTGTTCTGCCTGCGGGCGTCGCTGCCCCACCTGCTCTGAACCGGCATCGCCTTCAATGGGGGCTTCGGCCTGCTGCTTGCGACGTTGCCCTGGCTGCGTCCCCGGCTGCGCCACCTGGATGCGGCATCGCTCCACTGGCGGCTGGCGATCGCGCTGGCTCTGGCGGCCGCGCTTCCGTTAATCCTCGCCGGATTCCTTACGGGGGGCCGCACCGCGCGTGCGGCAGAAACCCAGGCCCTGGGAGCCCAGGAAACCCTGGCCCGGGCACTGGCCCATGATGTCGCGAACTATGTCAACATTCACCGCACTGCGGTCATCGCCCTCGCGGCCCAGCCGAACCTGCTCGCCCTGCCAAGGGAAGCACAGGTGGCGGTACTCGATGCCACCAACGGGGCACTTCCGGATACCTACTCCTTTTCCGTTGTTGATGTTGATGGCAACATACTCGCCCGGAGCAACGGACGTCTGCGGCACGCGATTGCCGACCAGCCCAGCTTCCGCACGGCAAAGGCGACCAACCAGCCGAGCTTTGAAGTCCGGATATTAACCGCAACCCAGCGGCCGGCCTTTGTGTTCGTTGCGCCGATCCGCGGTCAAAACGGGGAGTTTATCGGTGCGGTGCGCACCAGCCTTGAAGCGGCAACGCTCGCCAAGGACCTTGCTGCCGGCGGGGGGGCGGGCGTCGATCTGGCCTATCTGGTCGACGATCAGGGCCGCGCGATCGCCCACCCGGATGACGCGCTCATTGCGTCCTTCACGAACCTCGCGCATCTGCCCCCGGTGGCTACGTTGCTCGCGGATGCGGATGGGATCGGCAGTGTGTCCTATGCGGGAACGGCCGGGAGCGTGCTGTCCAGCTATGCGCGGGTGCCCGGCCTCGGCTGGGGTGTCGTGGTTGAGCAATCCTCTGCCCAGGCGCTCGCAGTGGTGCGCCTGGGGCAAGACATCAACTTCGGCCTGCTGTTGCTCGTGATTGTCCTGGCGGCCGGCGCCGGCGCGCTTGCCGCTGGGTATTTGACGGCTCCGCTCGCAACCTTGACCCACGCAACCAGCCGGCTGACGGCGGGGGAGACGACGGCCGCGCTCCCCAAGAGCCAGGTCACGGAAGTTGCCCAACTCGCGACGGTTTTTGGGACACTCCGTGATCAACTGGCGACCCGGACCGTCGAACGGGAGGCCGCCGCGGCCCGGCTGCAGTTTCTGGCCGACGCCGGTGTCCAGCTCTCGACCTCGCTTGAGTACGAGACGACGCTGAAGCGGGTTGCCGAGCTCGCCGTCCCATTTCTGGCCGATTTCTCTCTGGTGGATGTTCTGAATGCCGACGGGCAGATCGAGCGTTTGGCTACCGTCCACCACGATCCGGCACGTCAGGATCTGGTGGACCGCATGCGGCGCTTCGTGCCCTGGGTCGACTCCCAGGCGCCGGTAGCCAGGGTGATTCGGACGGGCGTGCCATCCTGGCTGCTCCATTTCACGCACGCCGACCGGGCCATGATTGCGCTATCGGCGGAGCACCGCGCCCTGATTGAGGAGCTTGCCCCGACCTCGGCGATGATTGTCCCGCTCGTGGCACGAGGCCGTGTGCTTGGGGCTATCTCCTTCGTCAGATCGTCTGGCAGTGCACCGTACACGGTAGAGGACGTGCGGCTGGCGGAAGAGCTTGTGCGCCGCGCTGGCCTCGCCATTGATAATGCCCGGCTCTACCGGGAAGCCCAGACCGCGATCAAGGTCCGCGACGAGTTCCTCTCGATCGCGTCCCATGAGTTCAAGACGCCGATTACCGCACTGCTCGGCCATATTTATCTGACCGAGCGCCGTGCGCGGCGTGAAGGAACGGAAACGTCCAGGGAGCACCGAGCGCTGCGGACGATTCGGGAGCAGGCAGAGCGCTTGAATAAGCTGATCACGCTGCTCCTGGATGTGTCCCGGCTCGAACTGGAACGGTTCCGGCTCGACCGCCGGCCCATCGATCTGCGCGCCCTGGTGCAGCGTGTCGTCACGGAAGTCGAACCGACGCTGGAGCGCCATACGCTTGAACTGGTGGCGCCTGAGACACCCGTCATGGTCGACGGCGATGAACTACGGCTGGAGCAGGTGGTGCAGAATTTGCTCAGCAATGCGATCAAGTATAGCCCACTCGGCGGTTCCGTAACTATCCGCCTGGACCACGGGCTGGACGGTGCGGCGCTCACCATCCAGGACCAGGGGATCGGGATACCTGAAACGTCGCGTGCGCGGCTCTTCCAGCGGTTTTACCGGGCCGGCAACGTCGATCATTTACAGATCAGCGGCTTTGGCGTCGGACTGTATCTGGTGCAGGAAATTGTGACGGCGCATGGCGGGCGGGTGGAGGTTGCCAGTGAGGAAGGGCGGGGCAGTACCTTTACCATGCACCTACCGCTGATGGGCCAAAGCGTCGCTGCTACCTTGGACGACAGCGCGCGTGACGTCGTTGCGGTGGAACCTGACGCATCCGCACGCCATCGTCAGGAGTCGGAGGGAAGATGACAACGCACGCGCGGGCCGCCGATATTTTAATTGTGGATGACGATCGGAGCATTCGGGAGCTCCTCGTGGAGCTATTGGAAGAAGAAGGGTGGCGGATTGCGAGCGCAAGCACGGGTCTGGAGGCCCTCACCTACCTCCGTACGGTCTCCGAACCTCCACGGCTGATCCTGCTTGATCTGATGATGCGGGAAATGAATGGCTGGGAGTTTCGCGCTGCCCAGCAGGCCGATCCCGTGCTCGCCGCCATACCCGTCGTCGCATTTTCGGCGGCAAATAACGTTGACAAGTGGCCTGAGTTGGAGGCGGTGGCCTATCTCTCGAAGCCGCTTGATTTTGATGCGTTGCTGGTAGTGCTGGAGTGCTACGCCAGGTGACGTGCTCCCTCCAAGCCGGAACATACTCAACGAACCCCGCCTGGATCTGTTCGCTTGCGTCGACCGCGCCGTGGCAAGCGCCGTTCTGGCTGAGCGCAGCACACGAGCCGCTGCTGACAATCGGCACAGGAACAGCGCAGCACGTGGGAGACGGTCTATCTCGCCAAAGTCTGCGCCATTGATGCCGTCGTCGTCCATGTGTTGGACCTCATTCAGCGCGTTGTTACGATGGTGCACAGTCGAGATGGAATCCAGTTTGACGCCTAGCTTGCGGCGGTGGAAGCGATTGAAATTCGCACGTTTGCCGCTGGATTGCAGCGAGATGGAGACGAGGTACGAGCGGCACTCACCGCACCTTACCGCAATGGGCAGCCGGAAGGGCAGGTCCAACGGCTTAAGAAGGCACACAGTATAGCGCACGCGGATAATGATGTCTTGCTAATCTCATGGAGTTGGTAGTGAGCCAGGGCGTACGCGTCACTCTTTTCGGTGATTTTCGTGAGGTTTTCCCCACGCAGCACTATATCTATACCTAAAATTAAGGTGCTTTCCCTACTTGACCTACGGCCCGCCTCGCAAGTGTAAACCATTTCAGGTATAAAAATAGTCAAAATAAGGCTGTGTGGGAGAAATGGAGTAAAATAGGCCCATTTTTGCCTTTGGAGTGGGGAACCAGCCCAAATTGCGGCGCGTACGCCCTGGGTAGTGAGCCGCCGCCGACCACACCAGCACACGCAGTGATAGCACCGCAAGCATGAAAAACGCCCACGTTCCACCACGCGACACGCGGTCAGCTCGAGCGACTTGTTCACCCGCAGGCGACAACGTCTCTTGCTACAGGGCCAATACGGTACGAACGCCATCCTCGACCAGCAGCATCACACGGTCGTCAACTTGACGTACACGCTCGATCAAAAAGCCTTTATCAACCGTGATAATTTGCGAGACATTCACCACAGAGTCTTTCAGCAGACTCGTATCATCAGTAGTTACGAGGACATTACCTGGCGCGGCGGCAAGCCGCAGGTTCGTCGTGAGTACGACCGCAATAACTGTTTGGATCCGACTGCGATTAAAGTCATCGGACTGGATAATGAGAATGGGCCGCCGATAACCAGGTTCCGATCCCGTCGGTTCCGGCAGTTCCGCCCACCAAAGCTCGCCACGACGCATTACCACTCATCCTTGGATAAGGCCTGAGTTTGGGCACGTACGAGGGCAGGATCAAGCGTACTTGCCTCCTCACTGTAGATCGCATCAAGCTGTTGTGTTATCGCTTCACTGCGATGCTCCTGCAAGTACTGCCGAAGCGCCGTAGCGTACAACTCGCTCCGTGATAGACCGCGACGTTGAGCGAACTGCTCCGCCGACTCGAACAACTCGTCAGGAATAGAAATCGCTGTTTTCATAACGCTAGTATAACTTCGGTTATACCGTCTTGCAAGTTGCAATCTTGTCATACATGCAAAATCCGTTTGGCTGGGAGAAGCGGGCGAACGTCTAAGCTGAGGCGCGCTCGACAAGGACAGAACGGGTTTGCTCCTCGAAACCGGTGATTGGAAACGTACCTTTCGGCCAAGTTCACGAGTGTCGCCTCCATCGCCATGTCTGGCGGCTCACAGCTTGACGGACCTGAAACGGTCACATCGACGCTCCCGATGCGTCTTTGGGCGAGGTGGCAATGACGTCCTGGATGAACCGGGATTTGGCGCTCGTGTACGCGCCGCGGTTATCAGGGAATTGGTGCGCCAAGCCGATCTTGAGGAGTTCATACTCCTGCCGCAGGTCGGCGTTGGCACGTAAGGCATTCCGAAACGTCAGATAGTTGCGCCAAAGCACGCCATCAAATTCGACGACATGGATTAAGTGGGTGCGGGCGATGCCTTTGCCAAAGACGTAGTTGTGCTCGATCCCTGCCCAATGGGCGTACTCATAGCCAATCGTCGTAAGCGGTGCTTGGCACTGGAGCGCATCTTCCAGGCGCCGAATACCGACAGCAATATCGAGGATGGGCTTCGCCTTCAAGCCAGGAATGGCGGTACTCCCCACGTGTTGCACGTCGACCAGGAGGCCACCAAGTACCACCCGAATACGCTGCGCTTCATGCGTGTACAGCTCGGCCCAGCGTGACGTGTAGTCACGGAGCTGCACACTCTCTTGCACCAATCCTAACTCGGTCGAGGTCTCCATAAGCGTGAGCACTTTCGGCGGATGATCGAAACGTGCGGAGAGTATAGCGCATCGGTAAAACAAGCGGCACGCAACAGGGCTAGCACGCCCTCTGCTACGCGAGAACCCATCCATTCAACGCGAATTTTCGCCACGTTCACGCGTGTCCACTGCAATGCCATGTTCGGCGCCCGCCGCTGGTCCTACGCATCTGTACCCGGTGCCTGATATAAAGTTAAACGGTACCTGCCATGGCTCGACGTCTTCGAGAAAGGTTATGGGACGATCATGCTGCTGAAACGCGGCGAGCAGTCGTGTAGGATCAGCTACAGGGGACGGTGTCGGTGCCTGGGATGGAACCACGGCGAGGGACCGTGTTGATTGCAAAATGCTTGACGAGCAGTTCAGAAACCCGGAACTACTTACCAGCATGATGATGATGGCTCCCATTCCTCTACCAATGCATTTCATAATGTCACCTGTCACGGTTGGACGTGTGTGTTGTACAGTTACCCACCTCAACGAACTTCGTAACCATATGGTTCTCGTAGGTAGACAACAGCCTGTGGAATGGAGCAAATGATAGCAACGCTACGCCTCGGGGTTATAGCGACTGGTAGGCGAGTTGATTAGCGCCGAACGGCCAAGCTCACATGCGCCCGACGACAGCACCGCGCTGTGCTACGCGAGAACGATACGGGATTTGCACAAAAAACGCCACGTTTTAAGGCGTCGCTTGGAGTGCCTTGTTCGGCGTAGCCGCTAACCCACTCATTCGGTAATGCACTAGGCTAC
>JADDQE010000229.1 GCA_016781525.1 bacterium
CGGTGCGGGTGCCGGTGCGGGCTTGTCCTCCACGATCGGCTCCTCCGGGCTTCCGCCGTCCGTTGGCGCCTCCACAGGTGCTGACGTCGGCGTCGGCTTCACCACCACGGCTTCAGAGCAGCGCTCCGTTGGCGCGACAGTCGGCAGGTCCTCGTTCTCACCGTTGGTGAACTTAGTGTCAAGAATCTTTTCGCCTTCTTCCGCCTTGGGCAGGTTGTAGAGCTTCATTGTGACGAGCCGGTCGCCGTACTCAACGCCCTCTCGCGGCAGACAGACGTTGCCCTCCTCGCTGCGGACAACCTTGATCGTCTGATACAGATCGCATCCGGCAGCGTTTTTGTCCTGACCTTCAAGCATCTTGGCAGTAAACCACTCGTTGTCGCGCTTACCGAAGCGCCCGCCGATCTGGCAAACCTTCCGCTGGATCGCTCCAAAGGTCTCAGGGCTAGGAAACTCGAGCGGCTTGCTAAGGTCTTCACCTCGCAGCAGCCGATCGATGCGTGGATTCGCGAAGTAGGCTTCCATCAGCCGGTTAAGGATTATGCCGCCACCTTGCGTACTTTCAACTCTAGCCGTCTTCTCATTGTTATTGTTTCCAGTCCATACGCCGGCCGTGACATAGGGCGTGAAACCGAGCGCCCAGGCATCACGGAAGTCGTCCGTCGTACCGGTCTTGGCATGAAACGGACGCGATAGCTTGAGCGGGTTGTTAGGTCCAAAGAGCGGCGTACGCGCCTCGTTATCACCCATGAAATCGCGCACAATCGCGACAAGGGCTGGATCAACAATCTGAGTGGCCGGCGCCGGGCTGAATTCCCTCAGCGCCTTGCCGTCACGGTCGGTAATCCTCAAGATCGGCTGGGCCTGTACGTAGACGCCGTTATTGGCCAGCGTGTTGTAGGCCGTCGTCAGGTCGAGCAGCGTCACCTCGCCGCCGCCAAGCGTCATGGCTAGACCGTAGTAGCTATTCTCACGCTGCAAGCCCGAAATACCCATATTGTGCAGCATGCTGCGGGTAGAGCCAATGCCCGCTCGATTGAGCGCTAGAACCGCTGGAATGTTCAACGAGTTGGCCAAACCCTCACGCATGCGCAGCGGGCCATGCCACTTGCCGTCGTAGTTTTTGGGGCAGAAGTAGGCCGCGCCTTCGTCGGGAGCGCACTTATCGATATTCTTCTCGTCGGCGCCCTTGACGATTGGAAAGCGGGTCTCGACGTCCCACAGGATCGAGCCGGGCGTCAGCACCCCTTGGTTGAGTGCGGACAAGTACGTAAACGGCTTGAGCGCTGAACCAGGCTGGCGCTCGCTGGTCGCCACATTCACCTTGCCGTCGAGGACATTCTTTTCTTCGCCTTCAGTCGTCGTGGGCTTGACCGCGTTGTAGTCGATTGAGCCGACCATTGCCAGAATTTGGCCGGTGCCCGGCTGCTGGACGACTACCGACGCGTTGTGGATGTTGCGGTTATCGGCGACGAGCTCCTCAATGCGCTTCTTGGCCTGCTCCTGAGCGATCTGCTGCATCTCAAGATCCAGCGTCGTCGTGATCGTTAGACCGCCTTCACCTGCCAAGATTGGCCCGATCACCGGGTCATTCTCAAGTAGGTGCTTGACGTAAAAAACAAAGTGAGGCGCCTCAAGGCTGATCTCTTGGTCGACAAAGACCAGGTCCCGGGCAATTGCCTCGCGGGCTTCCCGGTCGGTCACCATATTGTTGTCGACCATCTGCCGGAGTACGTCGACCTGGCGCTGACGTGGCGGTGAAGTATTGAACGGCAGCTTGTAGCCCGGAGCTCGCCAACCATTCTTAAGCTGCACGCCCGGCAGAACTTCACCGTTCTGCAAGAACTGCATTGGGTTATACAGCGTCGGAAGCTGGGGAATACCCGCAAGCAGCGAGGCCTCGTTCAGGTCGAGATCGCTGGCGTTCTTTCCGAAGTAGCGCTGCGTGGCAGCCTGTATACCATACGCGAGGTTGCCGTAGTTGATCTCATTCAGGTAGAGCTCGAGGATCTGTTCCTTGCTGTACTGGTCCGTGAGCTGCTGCGCAAGTACGGCTTCCTTTATCTTGCGCTGGTAGCGATTCTCGTAGGCTCGTTCTTCCTCGTTGAGAACAATATTCTTGATAACCTGTTGGGTAATGGTCGAGGCACCGCCGGTCTCCTCGCCTGCGCTTAAGCTGCGCACGGCGGCTTTGGCGATACCCTCGAGGTCGACGCCGGGATTTGTCCAGAAGTTCTTATCCTCGATGGCAACTGTCGCATCCTTCAGCACATCCGCAATCTGATCGAGCTCAACCGGATCACGACGGCCATTCGATACAAACTCATAAAGCAGCTTGCCATTGCGGTCGAAGATGCGGGAGGTCTGGAACGGCTTGTACTCGTTGAGCGCGGCCAGGCGTGGCTTCAGCTGGGCCGTGGTCTGGGCGTAGTAGAGGCCGCCTCCGGCGACACCCGCAGCCGGAATCAGCGCGATCACCAACGCAATCGTGCCAAGTATGAAGGCGGCGATGCGCCCGCCCGTTGCCGGACGTGTGCCGACGTTTCGAAGCATGTGCGGCGGTGTCTTAAGCTGGTATCGCCGCTTACCAACGGGCCCGCGGGTGCCACCAGCGCCGACAAAACCCTGTCCATTATTTCGATATCCGCTCGCTGCCATGTTTATTGCTCTTAACGTAAACTATCTTGTCACAATACGACGGTGCGAAAATTGCACCGTCGAGCACAATCAACCATTAGTCTGACAGTTACCGACACATATTTTACCAGTTTCAGGGCAGCCCTAACCACACAGCAGCTTACAAATTCCTGATAGTTCCCGTCGTTGGGAACGACCGGAGCAGCCAGAGACGAGCGGGGCGCCACCGGCACTAATCCGTGTGACGCCCCGCTCGATGTCGCCCGCTCGTTTGCGAATTGCTGCTCTTAGCGTGTGCGCTCAGTCAGCGTTTGGCCCGCATTCTGTAGCTGACCAACCGCGTCTTCACTACCTGGGCGGACGAGCTTATGATACAGGCCAACGGCGAAGAAGGTGGGCGGCCACTTGCCGACGAAATCGGCCCAGTTCTTCTTGCCCATCAACTGGAACGTGGCCGACGCGACGATCGACGCGATACCGAGGGTGTACCACAGCTGGCCAGGGATCTGGTCAACAATTCGGAACAGTGCATTTTGCGGATTCTTCTGGTCCTGCACGTTGCTTCTCCTTCTTCTAGACCTTTCACCGTACAACGTCACGTCATACGCCTGCGGTGCGTGTTTGCAGGAACGGTGCCACGATTGTCAGGGACGGCCCAAATCTCGCTATACAGCAGCAATAATAAGACTGGCGGCAACAATTCCGCCTGTCGGCACGTCAAAGCAGCAGGCGACGTGCCGTGCAGGCGTCGCCACAACTGGAAAGGCATCGCTGCATGAACATAAATCTATACACAGAAAAAGCACGCGAAGCGATCGTCACCGCGCAGCAGCTAGCGGTAGAATACGGTCAATCACAGATAGCGCCGGAGCATCTGCTGTTGGCGCTGCTCCGGCAGAACGACGGGATTGTGCCCGAGGTCGTACGTCGCAGTGGTAGCAGCGTCGACGGTCTGCGGCAGCAGGTGGAGGTGGAGCTTCAGCGGCTGCCCAAGGTCCACGGCTCGAATGTTAAGCCGGCGCTGAGCCCCCGGCTGACGCAGGTGCTTGGTTTCGCCGAAGCCGAGGCACGCCGGATGGGCGACCAGTATGTCTCGACGGAGCACCAGTTGATTGCCCTGATTGAGAGCCGGGGTCCGGCCGGCAGCCTCCTGCTTCAGCTCAATATCGCCAAAGACAAGGTGCTGCAGGTGCTCAACTCGCTGCGCGGAAATTTTCGCGTCTCCGGTCTGAACCCCGAAGCTCATTACTGGGCGCTGGAAAAATATGGCCGTGACCTGACCGAGCTGGCGCTGTTGAATAAGCTGGATCCGGTGATCGGCCGCGAGGAAGAGATCCGGCGCACGATCCAGGTATTAAGTCGCCGGACCAAGAACAACCCTGTGCTGATCGGTGAGCCAGGCGTCGGCAAGACGGCGATCGTGGAGGGGCTGGCACTGCGCGTCGTGCGTGGCGACGTGCCAGAGGCTTTGAAAAACAAAAAGATCGTGGCGCTCGACCTCAGCTCGATGGTGGCAGGCTCGAAGTACCGCGGTGAGTTCGAGGAGCGCATGCGCGCCGTGCTGAACGAGGTCCAAAGCTCGCAGGGCAATATTGTGCTCTTTATCGACGAGCTGCACACCGTTGTCGGCGCGGGAGCCGCTGAGGGCGGTGTGATGGACGCGGGCAACATGCTCAAGCCGGCGCTGGCCCGCGGCGAGCTGCACGCGATTGGCGCAACGACGCTGGACGAATATCGCAAGCATATCGAAAAGGACGCGGCGCTGGAACGGCGCTTCCAGCCGGTGCTGGTGAGCGAGCCCAGCGTCGAGGATACGGTGTCGATCCTGCGTGGCTTGAAGGAGCGCTACGAGACGCATCACCAGGTCCGCATCACCGATGGCGCGATCGTGGCGGCGGCTGTGCTGAGCGATCGGTACATCGCCGACCGCTTCCTGCCCGACAAGGCGATCGATCTGGTCGACGAGGCGGCCGCACGGCTACGTATGGCGATCAGCAGTGATCCGCCTGAGCTGGACGACCTCAAGCGCCGGCGAATGCAGCTCGAGATCGAGCGCGAGGCGTTGCGTCGCGAGGTGGATCGGGAAGCACAGGCGCGTCATGACCGTATCGAGCAGGCGCTGGCGACACTTGCCGAGAACCAAGCACGGCTCGAGGCGAGGCTAGGGCAGGAGCGAGCAGCGATTGCCCGAATCTCACATCTGAAGGAGCAGATCGAGCAGACCAAGCAAGACATCGAGCAAGCGCAGCGCGAGTACGACTACAACCGGCTGGCAGAGCTACAGTACGGCACCCTGGCTCAGCTACAGCGTGAGCTCGACACGGAGGTGACGGCGCTTGACCGGCAGCAGGAGCGCGGTGCGCTCCTACGAGAAGAGGTATCCGACGAAGATATCGCCGAAGTGGTGGCTAAATGGACCGGTATTCCCGTCTCCAAGCTGATGCTGGGCGAAGCGGAGCGGCTGCGGAATATGGAGGCGAAGCTCCACCAGCGCGTGATCGGCCAGGATGCGGCGATCAAGGCGGTATCAAACGCGGTGCGGCGTGCGCGCGCCAACCTCAACGATCCTGATCGTCCGCTCGGGTCGTTCTTGTTTCTCGGGCCGACGGGTGTGGGTAAAACAGAGCTAGCCCGCGCGCTGGCTGAGTTCCTGTTCGACGACGAGCAGGCGCTGATTCGGCTCGACATGTCCGAGTACATGGAGAAGCATAGTGTCGCCCGCCTGGTGGGAGCTCCTCCAGGCTACATTGGCTATGACGAAGGTGGCCAGCTGACGGAAGCTATACGCCGCAAACCGTTCTCGGTCGTTCTGCTCGACGAGGTTGAGAAAGCGCATCCGGATGTCTTCAACATTCTACTCCAGGTACTTGACGACGGACGGCTGACGGACAGCCAAGGCCGCGTCGTCAACTTCCGAAATGCGGTCGTGATCATGACCAGCAACCTGGGCTCACAGGCGATCCAGCAGACGCTGGATGATCCCGATGAGATGCGTGACGAGGTCATGGAGGCGCTGGAAGCGCACTTTCCGCCGGAGTTTCTCAACCGCGTCGACGAGACCGTGATCTTCCACACGCTGAGCGCAACAGAGATCACCGCGATCGTACGCCTGCAGATTGAGCGGGTCACCCGGCGCTTAGCCGACCAAAAGATCAAGCTTGAGCTAACCGACGGTGCCCTGCGCCTGCTTGCGAATCTCGGCTACGATCCACGGTATGGCGCACGGCCGTTGAAGCGCGCGATCCAACGGGAGGTGTTGGACTTGCTCGCGCTGGAGCTGATCGACCGCCGCTTCCAACCAGGGGACACCGTATTGATCGACGCCGACCGTGGCGAGCTAACGTTTGAAGCGCGCTCAGCGCAAGAAACAGCTGCTTAACCGGCGCGTGGGGCGGTCTAAACCGCCCCACGCGCCAGAATCGGCTTTCAAACTATCCGCGCGGCACTTCTTGGATCTCGATCCGCTGGATCTTATCTCCGGGCTGGCGGTCGCGCTGCGGATCACGCTCGCGCACCGCATTCACGACCTCGTGTCCCTCGACGACCTCGCCAAAGACGGCGTGGCGATTGTCGAGGTGGGGGGTCGCGGTATGCGTGATGAAGAACTGCGAGCCCCCAGTATTTGGGCCTGCGTTTGCCATCGACAGGATACCGGCTTTGCTGTGGCGCAGCTTGGGATGGAACTCATCCTTGATGCGATAGCCCGGGCCGCCCGTTCCCGTGCCTGTGGGATCGCCGCCCTGAATCATGAAGTTCTTGATGACGCGATGGAATGTGGTGCCATCGTAGTAGCCCTGACGCGCCAGGAAGACAAAGTTGTTGACGGTAATCGGCGCCTCTTGCGCGAAGAGACGGACCCGGAACGCTCCGCGATCCGTGTGGAAAACCGCGTAATAGTCCTTGCTCTGATCCAGCGCCATCTCGGGCGCCTTGCTCCACTGCTGTCCCTGTGGCATACCTGCTCCTTCTCCGCGGCGTCGAGCGTAACGCCGGCTATGAATCCATCTCTTGCTGCAAGTCCTCGGCAGACTTTGTTCCGCGGATGACGGCCTTGAAGCTGTTGCTTGCCGAAAAACCCGGCGTGCGTGTTGCTCCGATGGTCATGGGTGCTTTGGTCTGTGGATTAACGCCCTGACGCTCACGGCGATCACGCACCTCAAACGTGCCGAAGCCCGTCAGGACCACTCGCTCGCCCGACTGAAGCTGCTCGGCAATGATGGTCAGTGCGGCGTCGAGAACCTGTTTGGCCTGCTTCTTGGGGACGCCTGCGCGCTCGGCGATCTCGGCGATGAACTGCGTTTTTTGCATCTTACCCTCTCCTTGCACGGCCGAACGATACTGGCATTATAAACGGGGGCGTGTGACTGTCAAGCGCTCCGTCGCATTAGAAACACACAAAAGCGCGCTATCACGGGTACGTGATCCACGATTGACAAGGGTAGGCGTCCTTGCTATAATCGGCGCACCTGGGCGGGAATGGCGCAATGGTAGCGCATCTGCTTCCCAAGCAGAGGGTTGCGGGTTCGAGTCCCGTTTCCC
>JADDQE010000060.1 GCA_016781525.1 bacterium
TGGGAACAGGGGGTACCGAGAATAGGCATTATGGGAACCAAAGGCTCGATAAAGGGGGTGTTCCTTGACTGCAGCGCTACACTTTCCGCATGAGCGAAGGGCACGGAACGGTTGAAGTCGCGACCGAGGAGCTGGTCCAATTCAAGCAGTATGTGCGCTTCGTGAGCCGTAACTCAGAAACGAACCGGCAGCGCTTCTACCTGCTCAGTTGGCAAGTCTCGCTTCAAGGGGATATTGCCCTTGTTTGTACGTGGGGCCGGCTCGGCACGCAGGGTCGGTCGCGCGTTATTGTCTTCCCCGCCAACATGCCAGTTGAGACACGCCTGGAACGCCTGATTAAGCGGCGGCTCATACGTGGCTACTCGGTAACTGAATGGTACTAAGCGCCGCGTGTCGCCACGGCTGCCTTTCAACATGTGATGAGGCTGAGCAGAGGGATTATGGAACCAAGGAGGCGCAAGAGAGCCGGCTCATCTGGGCTCTATGCCACTTGCGATACGGGTGGCATTCCGAGCTGTAGATTGCTGCACCGGTGAGGGTGTTTCACCTGTACGCCGGTAAAACTGGTTAGCTGCGGAAGATATCGACCTTGGTTTCCAGACACTTGCGCATTGATAGATCGTTCGCACCGATGTCAAACCAGCTTGTCGGCCGCTGGTAGAAGTCCAACCCACGTCCGATCTTAATCACCCAGCCGTTATCGATGCGGATCTCACGATCATGCATGTTTGGGTTAATCGTGAGATCAAGCTCAATATCAAGCTCCAGCAAGCTCTGCTTGAGATCCTCCAGCTTTTCTTGTACGTCCTGTAGCGCGGCCTGGTGCTCGAAGCTCGTTACAAGTGCGATCCGCTTAACGCCGCCGACCTTGACGATGGCTTCGCACAACCGCACAAAGTTAACGATCTGGTGTTGAGAGCGGATATACGGATCTTCGACCTCCACCGCGGTCGCGCCTTCCAGGTACGGTCCGATGATCGACTCGTAGCTGTAGCCGGTCGCGCCGTACCCGATCGTAAAGTGCTGTTCTTTGAGCTCCGGCCTCGGCGGCGTTGCAACCACTGCCTGCTCCTGAATCAATTGCGTCGCTGGTTCTGACGTTAGGGGCAACGGGACCGCAGTCACGCGCTTTTTTGGTGGCAAGGGAGCTTCAGACGTACTGGCTTTGCCGAGGGACCGACGCACCGGCTGCTGCGTCGCTGGTGCGTCCTTCGACTCAGGGCAGTACACAACGATTTCCTGGCCCTGTGCGTTGATGTACGACAGATTGATCTTGGCAAACTCATCGTCGGGCTTGCGCTTGTTCATCTGCTCCTTGACGCGCCGGCGCCCTTCGACTGCATATGTCACGTACTCCTCGAACTCAGCGTCGCTTGGGGCCCCTTCTGGATGCAGGATCTTGAGAAACGCAGCGACGGTCTTTTTGATGCCCTTCTCGTCCCGGCCCTCGACTGCGGCCCCCAGCCTGATGCGTTTCGACACCTCCTCGTAGCGGTTGGTGTGCGCGAACTGGTAGTGAAACGCTTCTGCCAGGTAGTCGGTGATGAAGCCATAGCTGTTGGTCAAATACTCGGTGCTGTTCTTGAGCATCTCCCAGCCCGGCAAATAGCACGCGAACCGATCCATGATCGCGAGGTCGAACTCTTTGGGCAGCGGCACGAACAGGTCGTATTTGGTTGAGTTGACGACCTGCTCCACCGACTGGTCGATGTTGCCGACGAACGCCAGGCTGGCGTCCGCGATGACTTCGACGCCGCGCGAGAACCGACCGTTCGCCATGAAGTCCTTCATGATCTGGATCGTGTCCTGGTCATTGATCGTGATGCCCGCCACCTCGTCGAAAGCAACGGTATCCCAAAACCCAACTAGCCCAATCCGCCGCCGGGCGTTGTTGTAGAACAGCGTGGCCTTGCTGGCTTGGCCGCCGCTCACCAGCGTGGTGTACGGCGAGAACTCGCTGTAGAAGTACGACTTGCCAGTGCCGCGCGGGCCGAGTTCAATGAAGTTGTAGTTCGGCTCCACGAGCGCTGCCAGACGCGATACGTAGTGAAACTTCAGCCGCTGCGTCAGCTTGGACGGCTCCAGCCCCACCGAACGTAGCACGACGTCCAGCCACTCGTCGCGCGTGAACTGCTGTCGGCCCTCGACATAGCCGTCGAACCCAAACCGGCTTAGCTGAATTGGACGCAGTTCCTCAACGAAAAATGCATACTTGTCGTCCTCGACGTCGTTGTACCCAAGCGTGACCTCGGCCCAGATGCCGCCTTCCAGCAAGCGCTTGATGTCGTTGAAGAAGCGCTCGGCGATGGCGATCCGCTGCGAGTTGAAGTTCTCAAGCGCAGCCCAGTGGCGCCGCTCTTTCTCTACGTAGTTCACATGCACTTTGTCGATGAAGCGATGCCGCCCCTTTGTGGCCACCTTGGACTGCGCAGCGTTGGCCTCGTCCGGACGGACATAGTTTTCCTGCAGCGTCGCCAGCACCGCCTCGATGCCTTCCTGGATCTCGACCGGATCGTCACTCGCGCAGTAGCGCGCCAGCAGGAACTCCAGCACAAATGTTGGTACGTTTGTGCCTTTCTTGATCCGGTGCAGCAAATCCTTGCGGACTACCTTACCTTCAAAGGCTTGGAGTAATTTAGCGTCGAGAGGGTCCATAGTTACACCATATAATCCGTTTCAAGGTTGAGGTTGGCCAATATGCGCTGGGTTGTTGGGTCGAGCGCTTTGACCGTAAACTTGCCCTCGAACTCGCTATCCATGCGGAGCGTCACCTGGATGGTTGCGCCAGGGCTGACCGCGACCGTCTGCGTCGCCGGATTCACCAGTCCACCCGGCTTAGCCTCCCCGACCACCCTGCCTTGCAAGTCGTGCGCTTCCAGCACCAGGTCGAATGTAGTCGAGAAGAGGTCGCCTTCGCCGACCGCAATCTCGATCACCGGCACCCGTGTGGTAATCTTCTTCGATCCGCGCTTGTAGGCCAATGTGACCTTAGGCTGCCGGGTAGCCGCTGGCTCGACCGCGCTCAGCCGCATGTCCAGCACCGGCACCAGTGCCTCTTGCAGCGACGCGCCGCCATGAAAGTACCACTGACCGGCCCGGTAGGCGACCATTGCCCGAGGTACGACGATCTGGTTAAAATCTCCGCGCACGCCCATCGCATTCGCCATGAGCGTCACGTTAGCCGCATCGCCGCCGCCGTCGCCCAGCAGCATGCGCTCATGAACTGTTACCCACGTGCCGGCCGGCTTGGTGCACACATCGCCAGCCTCGGTGCCGGCATTGAGATAAAACCCGTGGTCGGTCAGAATCACGGCATCGCGAAAGTGCAGCTCGCGCAGCTTGCGCAGCGCAACGACGATCTGCTTAATCGTTCGGGTAATGCCGCCCAATGCCGCCTCATGGTTCGACTCGAAGTCTTGGTCGATGTCAGTGCTGCGGAGCACCAGCAAATCTGCTGGTGCCGGCGGCTCGAACTCGCCGCGCGCGAATTTCTCCAGCGGTGTCTCGGTAAAGCGCTCCCCGTACCGTTCCCGTAACACGTCCATGCGTTGCCCAACGTCAGGCAGCGGCTGGTTCCCCAGCACCGGCAGGAGCTTGTCGCTCTTGCGCGTAATCCGCAGCGCCTGGCCCGCTCCTGGCAGTAAACTCGCCATGCCGACCGGCGTTACACTCGGGAGCTGGGCAAACGCGACATGGAGGTCACCTTGGCTGTCTTCCAGCAGTTGCTTGTGCACCTCCACCCCTAGCTCGTAGCGCAAGGCGTCGATCAAGAAAACCGCAACGCGCCGACCGCTCTCACCGAGCTTCGGTGCAACGAGCCGATCGAATACATCGGCGTTCGCCATACGCCCCGACGGCGGCCAGCCAACCTGCTCCAGATGCCGCACGAAGATACCTTGTACTTTGTTGGAGATACGTCGGTAGACGGCACGAGCACGCCGGATCACATCCGCCATCTGCGGTGCAGGTGCGTAGTAACTGGCCGCTGCCTGTTCGAACTCGCGCTGTAGGCGATCAACGTTACGCAGGCGACCGACATAGAAGTCGATCAGGGCATCTTGCGTGCGAGCATGATCGAGTAGCTGGCGGTCGGCGTCCTCGCACGCTTCGATCAGCTGCGCGGCCGCTTCGAGCAGTTGCCATTGCTCCATGTTTTCGCCACGCTGGCGCCAGATGGAGTGCTCGTGCCGACTGAGCAGCTGACGCACGCGATCCATATCATCACGCTGCAGCGCGTCTACCGCTTGGCTAAAGAACGTACGCTCTTCGAATGGAAAGGTGTCGCGCATTCCAAGATCGTTTATCGACCGGCAGATCTCCGGCAGGTTCAAGTCTGTTTCAATCGCCTCGGCGTATGCGATATAGGTCGACTGGGTGCGCCGGTCCTCGCGTAACTGGTCGCACAGGCCCTGGATCAATGGGTAGGCCTCGGGCGGTGCGTGGGGAACGTTCGCCACCTCGGGTGGCAGTGGGACCGGCAGATCCGAGACGAACTCGCTGAATAGCACAAAGCGCCACAGCTCATCCGAGACGGCCGACCAGCTCTTGCCGCGGGTTTTCAGATCGAGCGCAAGGGCGCTCTGGAGCAGCGTCTTCGCCTCGCCAACCCAGGCCTCATCGCGCTTCAGCGCTTCCTTCTGGGCGTCGGATGGCACCAGGAGCGCCCGCAAAATCTCGGCGGCCGAATTCACGCCTAGCGCCGTTTGTAGCAGCGGCCAGCCTGCACCGCCGCCGATGGCGTCGATCACGTCGAAGCTGGGCCGCGGATTCTCGTTGAAGATGCGGCGGATCGCCGTCGCATGATCGGGCTTGGCGCGCATACACAGGTTGAAGAACTCATCGCCGTCGCGCTCGGGATCGGGAAAGATCGCACCGCACGCCGCGTAGAGCGCAAACGGATCACGCTGCCGCTCGTCGTCGGTGAGTGGCGACCGCGCCGGCACGTAGATCAGCAGCTCGTCGAACACCGGCCGCGCCTGACCCAGCTCCTGCAGCGCCACCAGCGCCGCCGCGCGGCTCTCAATGCCGCTCTCAGTGGCGTCGATAACCTGGCGCTTGGCGGTTGCCATATCTGTCGCCAACTCGCGGTAGCGCCGCTCTGGATCGTACACCACAAGCACGCTCGACTGTTGTAGCCGCGGCACGATCACGATATCCTGAATATAGTCTTTGATCTTCATGCACTCTCAATTCAGTAGCTGCTTGTGGTGCGATGCGCCGGGTTCTGTTATTGCGCCATTCGCGTTATTCGCGGATCGTTCCCTTCGCGGCCTTCGTGGATCAGAACTTGAACATCTCGTCTTCTGCCGCGGCGCTCGGCTTGGCCTTGTTCTTGCCGCCCTTCTTTTTCGCGGCTGCCGGCGACTCGACGTACAGCTCCTCCAAGTCGTGCGCGATGGCTAGCGACTTGTCGGTGCGGCACTTGGTGCGCACGCGCTCGGTCCAGATACTATAGGCCAGATGCGCCCAGTCGTAGTCGCCCGCCTCCAGCTTCTCCCATGTTTCGCGCAGGCGCTTCTGCCAGGGCTTGTGCTGGAACAGCCGCCACAGCGGCGCAGCCGTGATCTGCACGCCGTCGTTCAGGTTCGGCTTCCAGAACCGCGCAACGCGCAGCAACTCCGCGCTGAAGTCGCGCAGCTCTAGCGCCAGCGCCGTCAGCCGCTCCAGCTCACGCTCGTCGGCTGCGCTCCGGCCCGTCTTCTGCCGCAGCCGTGCCACTTCCGCGGCCACCTGCTTGATCTTCGGCTCCACGAAGTCGTTGTTGCACAGGTAGAGCGTTTGGTCCGTCAGCCGGTGGTAGTACAACCACAGCGTGTACGAGCTAGAGGGCGTGGACAGCGGCCAGTAGATCGGCGCGGCGCGGCGGCTCTTGGAGTAGCGCTGCAGATGATCCGCGAAGAACCCGGCCGGCTTACGGAAGTACTCGCGCAGCGACCGCACCTGCAGGAGCGCCGCCGCCTCCTGCTCGATTGCGTCGGCGCGATCATTCCAGATGACTGCGATTGTCTTGCGCACCCGCCGCTCGATATCCTCCGAATGGCCGTCGTCGTCGACCAGGATGCCCGGCCACGAGATGCGCAGTGGATACGTTGGTGGTACGTCGCTTGGCTCGGCCGGCAAGTCCTGCGCGTTCTGCAGCATTCCTGGTGGGCACAACGGCAGCGGTTCAAATGGATCGGGTAGCTCGGGGGCTTTTCGTTCACCGGTCACATATCGGATGTCCCACCGGCCAAAGCTACATCCAAGCAGATACGAAGTCAGTCCTGTTGTGCTGTCAAATAAAGAATGAGTACTAGCTGTAGTGTCTCCCTCATCCTCGTCTAGGTCCACATTTTCATCTTCCTCAGATGTTTCTAAATCGAAAGTTCCGACTCCATAGACCGTTTTCATTGAGGAGTCCCAGCGGACCCGACAATTCTCGATTGCCTGGATGGCTTGCTCTTGAAGGGCGTTGTTGTGTACAGTCATATCTCGAAGACTTGAAGTATATTGAGGATAGATGAAGCAAGAGTTGGTCTCGTCCTGACTCTTTGCGCGGCGAATTTCTACTATTGTATCGTACGTTAGCTGCGCTAAATCATTTGCATCACTTGGGTATCGCCAAGGAAGCTTTTTTATGATCCCGGTGTTGAATTCGTATGCATTCGCTTGAACATGTATTAAGCCTACTACAAGACTACAATTGAGCCAGCCTACAAGATATGCTGGTGAAACATAAGACTCACTCAATACAGCTGGACCCTTAGTACCAATAATACAATTTGCAGGAAGTGCGCGCGCACTAAACCCCTTAACACTGCGCTTAGAGTAAGTACCACCTTCGCGACGGTAATAGTCGGAAGCTTGGCGAGATTGAGCAACCTGACCATTAACTTGGCGATTTACTTCTGATAGTTCACTACCATTTCTATTCCACTTAACAACTAAATGAATGTCTGAGTAATACTTCGCATATTCACCACCCTTCGCTAATGGCTCCCACTGTTGATTCACTCCCAACATTTTTGGCAAGACTTCCCATTTCAAACGAAGAAATCGGAAATCATCAAATGTACGCAGACCTTCTCGTGCCGTACCGATTTCAGGTTCAAACGTAGAAGGATCGCGCAGAAGTGCGAAAACCGATAATGGTAATTGATAAAGCAATTTTTCATTGGGTAACGAATGTATGTCCACGCGGTTTATCACGTAAGTGCCATTACCATCGGGTATGTAATTTTGATCACTCTTAGACTGTGCATCTCGCCTATCTACTGCAATAATATATGGCGCGTTACTTGATGCTCGCAGTATATAAGCGGCTGCCTCAACAAATGCATCATCCATGACTCCTATCCCAAGGTCAAGCACCAGATCGATAGAAGAAACCACTTGATTTGCTCTCCAGCGTGCTAATTTCTTAGTCATTAGGAAGGCACGTGACGTAATCGCACCAACTAACCCCTTCGGTGCCAGCTCTATACCACGTGTTACAAAAGATGCGTATAGGTCTACGTAAGTATCCTGGTATTTCTGCTTAAGCTGCTCAAACACTGGCCGTGGCGCAAGACCAAACGGCGGATTCATGAGCACAACATCGTAACGCTTCCGGCACAAATCGATGAATGCAAAGCCCTGCTCTGCGTCCTCCGCGAAGAGGCGTCGCTGGTAAGTGTTGCTACTCGTAGCCTGCGCGGCATACTCTTCTAGTGCCGCCAAGACCAGGGCCTCTGCCCGGTTCCAGAAGTCTGTCGTCTCACCTGGTAGATTCTTGAGGTAGCGCGTTCGTGGCTGCTCGTCGGTCAGACTGAATTCGGTCACGCGGAAGAGCGGTAGCTTATTCTCCCACTCGTCGCGCCCCTTTTTGATCGCCGTGGACAGCGACTCCTCGATTTTGAGCAAGCTGCCAGCCTCACCCGCCAGCTCCATTTCCTGCCAAACTGTTCGAACAAGCTCTGTCAATGCGGTTGCCATAGTCGGTGTGGCACGCACCTCCTGATTGGCCGGCACCCTTAAGACGCGCCGAATCAGGGTGGCCAGGCGATCCTTTTCCAGCGATGCCAAGAATTCGTCCAGCAGCGCCTCCTCGCCCGGCATTGGCTCGGCGCATACCACGTTCGAGCGTCGGATCACCGGCCGATCCTGCGGCTTGATGCCAGCCGTATGCCAGCTACGTTGTGCCCGCAGCCATAGCGAGAGCCCGGCGATCTGCACGGCGCGGGGGTCGATATCGACGCCATGAATGTTGCGCTCGACGATCAACCGCGGCACCTCGCGCAGCAACGCGTCCTTGTCGACGTAGGTCTCTAGCAGCGACTTCAGCCCTGGTGAGCGCACAATGGCTTCCGCGCCGTACTCGGCTTCCCACTCCCACGCCTCGGCGTAGATCCGCTCGAACAGGTCGAACGCGTACAGGCCAAAGTGCATCGAGCCGCACGCCGGGTCGAGCATCTTCAGGTCGCGCGGATCTTTCAGCGGCCGTTGCGGAATGTAGACCGGCTGCCGGAGCAACTCTTCTTGTGAAAGATCTGGAGTGCCCTCACCCCCATCCCCTCTCTCAGCGACGGGAGAGGGGGGTGGGACAGCTTCGCCTGCCGTGAGGAAGATCTCGGTGGGGCGGCGCACCAGGTAGCGGCACGCGTCGACCAGCGCCGTCTGGCCTTGCGTCATTTCATACCAGATGCGGCCCAAGGTATTATCTGATAGGAACTCGACCACATAGCGCGGCGTGAAGAACTGGTTGCGCACCGCCAGCTCGCGGCTGTTGCGCGGCGCCTGCGACTCGTCGCGCATTTTCTTGCGCTCTTCTTTGCTGTTGAAGTACTGGTAGATCCAGCCGATCGTCTCGTCTTCTGCCCAGAGCGCATCGACGTCGGAATGGTTAATCTGCCCGAGCAGCTCCAGCAGCGTTGTTTCGCGTGGGAACAAGCGGCCCTGCGGGCTGTAGCGGTCGAAGAGCACCGGCAGATCGACGGCAAACTCGTCGAAGACGCTGAACAGGTAGCAGCGATAGGCGTCACCGGTTTCGCCCAGCGCGGTGCCCGCCAGCCGGGCATACAGCTGGAAGCCCTTGGACTGGTAGCCGCGTCCCACGGACTCGATCACCAGCCCGCGCGCCTCGGCCATGCGCAGCGCGCACAGCCGGTTGAGCACCGTGAACGCTTGCTCGCGCACGATCCGCTCCAGCGCCGCCTGCCGCCCTTTTGCCCCCGGCGTGGCCGCACTAGCCAGGTAGTGCGCCAGCGTGTCGCGCAGCAGCCGGGCAGTTTCGCGCCGCGCGTCGTCCAGCTGCGTCAGCGATGTCAGCTCGGCTACGCTGCCGCTGGCCGGGTCCAGCCCATACTCATGCTGCAGCTGGCTCGTGAACTCGGCGGTCAGTGCAGCGCGGGCGTCGGCGACAAAGCGGGCCAGTCGGTTGCGGGTCGGTTGATCGAATGCCATACGCTTCTAGTCCTTTATCGCCAATGTAACGTCGATTTGCGAGTAGGTTGGGAGCGACGCCTTAAGTGTCTGAAGTTCCTGAATCAACGTATCAAGCTGTTCGACGCTGGTGACGTGCGCCGGTACATGAATCGTGCTCGACAGCGTGTGCTGGCCTTCGTCAATGCGCTTCTGCCGCTCAAGATCAATGCGCTCCGCTTCGGCACGCAGCCGCTCAGTCTCGCGCTCGTGCCCGCGCTGCTCGATCCGCCGCTTGCGCAGTTGGACCTGTGTCTGAAAGCTATACTCATTCCGCAGCAGCTGCCTCAGGCCAGTCAGGTCGGGCGTCGGCGTGATCGCCGCACTTTCCAGTTGGCCAAGCTCGTCCTGTTGCTCCTGCTGCGTCAGTTCGCGCCACATTGGCAGCCGCTGGAGATCGGTCTGTGCCTGCCGGATCATCTCCTGCTGCGCGTCAGTCATCGCGATCGCCGCCGTTCGTACTCGCGCCTTGATCGCGGTCAGCATACTATGGAGGTCGGCGCTATGCTTGTAGAAGCTCTCCTGCGCGAGCCGCGCTTCGACGTGCGCCAGATCGTCGGCCAGTGCAGTTCGAAGATCGCCCGGTATGCCTGTCTCGGGCAGTGCCCCGATTTCGCGACAGTAATCGCGTAGCTCGCGCACGGTAACATCCAGCCCATTATTCAGCGCCGTATCCACCTGTCCCGCCCAGGTCAGGTTCTCGTAGAGCGCCGATTGCTCACCTCCTAGCCGCTGCGGCGCGTCGGATGCGTCCGCCAGCAGCACGTCGGTCAGCTCCTGGTTCAATGAGTTCATGGTCTCTGTTCCCGGCAGCCCCAGTGATCGGAGCTTTTCCGCCAAGCCACCAAAACGCCGTTGGCAGGTCGGAAACAACTTCGTCGTGGCCTTGCTGATCTCGTCTTCCAGCGGGATCACAGTGTCGCCGACGAGATGTGTCAGTCGGTCCGCCGCCCGCCCCAGCACATCGTTCGAGGGCCGGTCATCGCGCAGCGCCACGCCTACACTTTTGAACGCCACGTTGTTGCGCAGCGCCTCGATGGCCTGTTGGCCGTTGACGGTGACTTCGCGTCCCGACACCTTCAACTTAATCTCGCCCGCAAGCAACAGTGCCGCCAGGAGATAGCGGAGCGTATCTTGCGACCAGCCGAACGGCGCGGCCGTAAACTGGTCCGTCAGCCGCTTGCCGTCGACCGTCCCGTTGTGCCGCATGTAGTCGCGAAGACTGACCAGCGCCTTGTGCTCCGTCCGGATCTGAGGCTTGCCGCCAACCATCTGGACCAAGCCGAGCGGGTCGATCGCCTGCGTGACCGCGCGCAACGTGGGCGCTTTTAGGAACTTCTCGGCCAGCGATGTATCGACCCGCTCGGGCGCTTCCTGGTAGCGATCGAAGACCAGCTGGGCAACACCGCTCAGGTGCTTACGCGCAGCTTCCAGCAGCGTCTGGTCGAGGCTATCCACGGCTGTGATCTGCCCGCGAAAGATAAATGATCCCTGCCTCAACGTCCGCTGCAGCAGATGCTGCAGTTCGCCGGTCAGGCGTTTCGCCCGATCCAGCTGCGAGGCCACATAGCTTTTAATCTCTTGGTCAGGATCGGTGCCGTACCGTCGCGCGATCTCCTGGCTGCGAAAGATATCGTTTGCCCGGTCCGTGATCTCCTGTGATGAGCGACCCAGCAGATACATCGTAGTCTGTGCCGCGCGCTGGCGCGACTCATCAACAACGCGCGCACGTGCGGTGTCGTATTCGGCGGGATCAACCAGTTCAACCAGCGTCTGGATTGTTTCGCGCTCGTTCGCGAGGCCATACTGCTGCGACCCAGTCACTGCCTTTAGCCCCGAAGTTACGGTCAAGGAGGCGGCGAGACGCACGGACGGCAGCGGATTGAAGGCCTCGCGCAGCGCTTCGTTCCGAATACGGCGTGTCTCCGATGACATTACCGGCAGTTGCGCCCGCTCCTGATCGATGTCGTTGAGTCGCTCGCTAAAGAAGGTTAGGTTGCCGTCTTTCTCTCCGAACGGTACAAGCGGGTCAGAGATCATCTCGGCAATCGCGGCGTCCACCTCCTGGCGGCGCGAGGGCGCATCGATGGCCGGCTGCAGCAGGCTGCTGATGTTCTGCGCCGTCGCCGGCATGTTGCCCAGAATCTGTAAGATCGCGACGGTCTTGGCAACCTCCTGGTGGACCGGCGCATCGGGAAAGCGCAGCAATGCCTTGCCGACCGAGTTCGCCACTGAGGCATTGGCCCGCTTGATATCCCGGGCTAGCGCATCATACAGCGTGGCCGTTGTCGCCAGCCAGCCCACCTGCTGATCCGCAATCGGTTTCTGTCCGGCGGCACCCTCAACCAGAATATCTTGAAGTACCTTGATCGCTGAGCGCAACCCAATGCCGCCGGTCGACTTCGCCAGTGCGCCAAGCAGTTGCAGCAAAATATCGAAGTGCGCCGGCAGGAATGGGTACAAGTTGACGAACGTCGCTTTGTCGAAGTTCGAGTCGTAGTAGCGCGCGTCCTGAAGCTTGGTGTTGTGGCGTAGCGACTGGCCGTGCTGATCGAACAGCGCCCCCAATGTTCGCTCGCCCTCGGCGGACTTGCCGAGGAGCCGCCTTCGTGAGATTTCCTTGATGTCGTTGGACTCGAGATTGATCTGGATCGGAAAGCGATCTTGCAGCTTGAACAGTTCGGGCGAATTGATCGCTGCACGCGGATCATCAACAGTCAGCGTCTGCTGCGCCGTGCCGATGATCCAGACCTTACCGTCGCCGATCTGTTTAAGGTTTTTCGCCAGGCCGTCCAGGTTCAGGATCAGGCTGGGCCGCGACGCGACGTACTGCCCGACCTCGTCAACAATAAAGATAATATACTGTTTGCCGGTCGTCTCGCGTGCAATATCGATCATCTCCTGCACGCGCTCGGTCTCGAAGCGCACGACCTCGCTGGTCTCGGTCGTAAACGACGATGGCGTCGGAAAGAGGTTTGGGTAGAGCGTGTGCGCCACCTCTGGAACGATGCTGTCGACAACCAGCGTATCGTTCTGGGCGTCCTTCCAGGCGATGCCGTACTCGCGCTCGATCAGGGCGGTAAATTCGTCGTAGCGCCCTTCCTTTTTGAGCTTGCGCTCAAACGTAGCTACCTTGAGATTTCGCGAGTAGCCGGCCCACTGCAGCACCTTGTAGTACAGCACCGTCGATACATCTTCCATGGTCGCGCCGGCGAGCATCTCGCTGGCCAGATCCAGCAGCACCACGGCCGCTGGGTAGCGGTTGGCCACCGTCGTCAGCAAGGCCTTGGTCTGCGGCGAGTCCAATCGGTCTTGCAGGTGCCGGAGAAAGCGCACACCATCTACGTTGACGCTATCGTCGAGCGCCAAGCCCAGGTATTTCGTAAACGAGCTTTTGCCCGAGCCATAGAATCCGGAAACCCACACACCGACGTCATTTTGCCCGCCGGCGTCCATCGCCGCTTGCATGCGGGTCAGTAATTTTTCGAACTGCTCGTTGATACTGGTTGTAACGATATATTCCGTGATCTCTGCCTTCAGCCGCGCCTCTTGCGCCGCGTTGTAGGTGATCACCTTCTCAATGGTGCGATAGATATTTTTGCTAGGATCGAACAAATTTTTGATCGGCATGGTGCTAGACCCTTTATCTTCTATGATTAGCCGCCGACATGCACAGAGCGATAGTTACCGTCTTCTGGATAAAATCCCAGAAACTTGAGCCGCGTCTTACCGGTGCGCGTCCCCGGATACAGAAACACAGCCGGCACATCAAACGCGCCGGCGAGGTTACCCTCGATCGTCCCAATGCGCAGATACGGATGTAGCGCTTCGAGATCGGTGACGAGCACCATTGCGTGCCGCCTGTCACGAAGCCCCTCCAAACGTGCCCGGAGTCGCTCCTGAAGCGCGCCGTTCGCCAGCGCATTCGCCAGCGCATCGTTGGTGCGCTTCCAGTCCTGCGGCGCTTTCCGGTCAGCAATTAGCCACAGCTTGCGCTGCGGCACATGCTCCAAGATATCTGCGATCTCGTCAGCGATCGAAAAGCGGTGAACATCCCATCCATCGTTTTGAAGGCGGGCGCGCCATGCCGGTAATGCTCGCTTGACATCGAGGATCTGCTTGGGCGAGAAGACGAGATAGTAAACCGGCTCGAAGCTGGCATGCTCAAACTCGCGCCCGTGGCGCATGCGCTCCAGCAACTCGTTAAAATCATCAGTTAGTGAGGGCATCGATCACCTCATCCATGCTCTTCCACATCCATCCAAGATGGACCGCACTACCCGCCTGTTGCACGATAAAGTGGCCATGCCGGCTCAGGCGTTTCAGCTCTTCCACCACATCCAGTGGCTCCAGGCCGAACAGCGCCCAGTCTTCATGATTAACAACTGCGTTATCGCCTTTACCGGCGAAATGCAACTGATATGCGAGAATCACGGCTACATCAGATTCAATTCGGTATCGCACCAGCTTCCGTACCTGCTTCTGCCCGCGTTCCAGCAAACCGAAATCTGCACAGCAGCCGGTGAGATAGCCTGAGACCCGTTGGATCGTCGTGGCGGACCACGGAACTGTGGTTCTTCCGCCCTCGTTGGCTCGGTTGACAAATGTCCGCGCATCCTCGTTGTCTAACACGTCTTTGCCGGAGCTGAATGTGACCCAATAGACGTCACGTACAAAATCCGCTAGGATGGCATGCGCCCGGCACGTATAAAGAAACATCAGCTGAACAAAGACGTGACCTGGCACCTTGCTTTGGACCTTCTTCAGCATCGTTGCCGGTGCTCCATGATCGACAAGATAGCGTGGGGCAAATCCATCTTTGACCACGTTAACTAAGCGCCGCGCCGATATGGAAGGGAAGCGACCAGACTTTAGTGCTGTATCATAGAGCGCCGTCGTACTCAAGCCCGGATGCCACAGATCGAGCAGGATCGACGTTTCATCAATTAACCCGAGGCCGTGGCCTAACAGGGAGTTATATGTTCTATTTATCATGTACGATCTGCAAAATACGGATATGCCTCGGTCTTTCCTTCGAATGCGCGGACATAATGCCCGGCAGCCGCGGACCAACCGCTTTCATCGCGGAGCATATGTGAGTCGCCGATGTACACCGGGCCGACGGCGGTGCTCCCTTCCTTCGCCGTGGTCGCGCGTATCAGCTCCAGCGCGGCATCGGTGCTCGCAATGTTCACCAATAGACGCTGCTGGAAGCGCAGATCGAGCAGCACGCGCGCAACGCGCTGCTCCATATCTTCGGGCAGTCGAAACAGATGGTACACATCACCAACACCGATGCGCACGTCATGCACCCGCGCCGCCGCCTGCGTCACGCCTTGGCATTGTGCCATCAGTGCCGTCTTGCCGAACACCGGCTTAAGAAATGTGCCGCTCATCGATGAAAAGAACGAGCTTTGCCACCAGCCGAATTGCTCGCGCTCGCCTAGGTAGCCAACGGTCGCGCGTAAGGTTGCCAGTACGTCGAGCAGTGAATCGTTCATCGTTCCTCGGTCCGTGCTGCGATATTCAGTGTCAAACATGGCTTAGTGGTCAGGCTTACCCCAGATGCCAGAGCAATACCTTAGCACGGTGAACTATGCTTAGGCAAACCCGAGTGGTCAGGCCAGCGTGCTGACTGTCCCACGCGTAAATCCGCTTCTCAATGCGCTTTGTCCAGCGGCAGTTGTTGTGCCTGCCCACCTGCACCCGATCTGCAAGCTGTGTGCATGGGTTCTGATGGTTACGCCCTTTTGAATGGAATAGCGTACAGCTCGCACCTCGTCTGGACGATTGCCAGCGACATGCGTCGTGTCCGCAGTCTTGAGCTTACTAGTGTGAGCAACGAACACCGACCATTGGGTAGTACGAACGAAGCGCAGGATGGGCACCAGGGAGTACCCGGCAGCGGCGACGGATGCATACGGGTCAGCCCCAGTGTGAAGGGTGCATGAGCGTTGTTCGGTACGCTTGGCCTCGCGCCAGGCTGCCGAACAATGGCCACCCTTCAGGCTGGTATCCCGCATGCGAGCCTTGTCGGGCGGCGCCTCCCCAAACCCGCCCGGAGCGTGTGTCGCTTTTCCTTGACATACATCAGAATACCCCTACAAGGCTCTGAGTTTTGTTTTATAGGGGTTTAATTGCCCTTCCCGACAATACACCACAAGGTACGTAGCCACTTGACATCCTCAATTCCATTTGGTTGGCTGGAGGTGGTCAGGAGGTACATGAACATGCACGAACAGCCGCCGGAACCAATGGAAGAATACTTCCCGCTCAGTCAAGTGTTGGCCTTCACCATGAACGAATTTCAGCGTTCATGGCACGGACTCGAAGATCTGATCGCCTTCCTGTATGGTGAGGACTGGGACGAGCACGACGACGTGCTGGTGTGGAAAGTATGTCGCCTCGCATTACTCGACCAGCACCCGGACTTGGAATTCGAGGACGTATCGGAGCTGTACTTTATCGACAAAGAAGACTGGCTATACTCGGTAATGGAAGAATGGGGTGCCGAGGCGCCGGTGGAGCCACTGACCCCAAGCGAGCGCCAGCGGCTTCAAGCACTGGTCAAACGCACACCGTGACGCTCCTTAGACCACAGGCAGGTGGATGAATCTGGGTATCGACCAGTGATCTGCCTGCCTGGTTTCACCTATACCATCGCAATCACGTAAATTACCGACACCAGGATGGATTGCTAGGGGGCTTGCCTGCCCGACCTGTCCAACCTCCGTCCCTTAAATTCCTTTTTTGCGGCTGCTCGTGCATATGCCCCCGTTGGGTACCTTTGTTTGTTGTTGATCAGGTTGGGCAGGTTGGACAGTGCTACAGATCACGCATCGCAATCGCTCAAAAACGCGCCCAACCTGTCGCTCTGCGGTTGGCCAGCGGTTGGGCAGCTAGTCCTCACGTTTGGAGACCCCCGGGTAATACCAGCGCCGTTGCCCGTTGCTCACCCGGCGCGCATGCCCAATCCCGCGCCGGGTGAGCGCTTCAGCGATCTCCATATGCTGCGCTTTCGCCGTGCCCGTCAGCACGTGACCGCGCTGCTTGAGGTGGTCGCTCATCTCCGCGGCCGTCATGCCCGTCGTCGCGGCGCCATCGATGGAGAAATCTGTGTCGAGCCAGTCGTCGAGCAGCGAGCGTGCCTCGTGGCTGCGATTGGCTTCTGCTTGCGCCGCCTGTTCGGAAGGTCGCAACCGCCATGGCTGCTGCCCCTGCGCCACGCCGGTTCGGTAGGCTTGAACGGCCTGCGCCCACACCTGATGCACGTCGAGTTCGGTATAGCGCCAGTCGATCGCACTGATTTGCGCAACATAGAATCGGCGATTCCCCGACGCATCGCGCAGGAAGCCGCCGCTCGGATTCACCGTCCCAATCATGGATGCGAGTGCCGGCGCGTGGACATCGCGGCGCGCATAGGCTGGCCGCGCCACGACCTCTTGCAGCGTGATAAAGCCCTTGAGCGCGGCTACGTCAGCCTTGCGGATCGTGCCGTCAAGCTCTTCAACTTCCCACATGAACGTTTTTGCGAGGCGCAGCGTAAAATCCTTGTCCTCTGGGTGAATCGCGCTGGCCACGAAATACTCGCGTCCCAGGCCGCTGCACAGCCACTGGGCCAGGTAGGACTTGCCGATCCCTTGCGGGCCGGCCAGCACAAGCATCATGTTTTGCTCGTGTGCGTACACCTTGGCCACGGCGCCAATCATCCAGCGGTACAGGTACACGAAGAACAGGCTGCGGGTTTGGCTATTGGCGTAGGTCACCGCGGGATCGTCGTTCGTAAAGGAGCGCGATAATTCGTAGATATGGTTCTTGCCATCCCAGTGCAGCGTGTCGAGGTAGCGGCGCACGGGATGGTAGGCGTTCTGATGCGCGAGTACCGTGTACACATCGGTGATGGCGTTGACGTTCTTGAAGCCCGCATCCCGCATCCGCATGCGGATTTCGGCTTCGACCGGGTCGGAGATTGGCCGACTGTTGACCTCGATGGTCAAGGCAACATCGTTGTACGCGAAGCGGTACCCCAGCGTGGCAAGGGCCGTCGCGATGAGTTGTGACGGCTTCTCGGCAGACGCCACGGCACCCGCGGAGGTTAGCTGTAACCACGCGCGCACTTTCGCGATCACCGCGTCGCCATCGCTGAGCAAGGTTGCGAGGGTGGGTGCGCCAGTTGCCGTCGTTCCCTCGGCCAACCGGTCGCCAGTCGTGGCCACATTCCGCCCGCGCTTGTGCCATTCGTCGTCACCGGCAGCCGTAGCCACACCACTGACAAACGCCAGGGTTTGGTCCTCACTCCAGCCAGCCCGCAGCAGCATCCCAGCCAGCGCGAGGCTGACAGCATGGCGGCTGCCCATTTTCGGGTAATGCCGCGCGAGGATTGCGGCGGCTGCAAGACGAGCAACGGCGTGCTGCAAGGCGTCGGGGTCACTCGTGGCAGGCGCACCCGAGGATTCCCATGCATAGCGCTCGCCGGATGGGTGGGTACTGGGAGGCAGCAGCGTTTGCCCACCGGTTGAGCGCAGCTCAACGAGCATGGTACCGTCCGTGTCTTTGTATTGGCGGGTGATCGCTCCTGACGCGATGTACCAGTGATGACTCCGCCGCTTGCCTGGCCGCCCTGAGATCCAACCGGTCGGAGGAAGCCAGCCCTCAGCAAGAGTGAGGGCTTCGGTCACGTCGATATCGACATCGACCAACCCGTTGCTCGCCTCGCCGAGTACGCACCCAATATTCGAGGGATGGCCGTTGAAGTAGGTCGGCAGCTGCTCTCGAACGAGGCGTAACCGTTCCCACCCCTTGATGATCGGCGCCTTTTGTCCATAGGGGACCGGCACCACGGCAAGCCCGCTGCTCGTATAGTCGAGCGCCGCCGGCAGCATGGAGGGGTGATCCCCAGCGACCGACGGCCCGGCTGGGACCGTGTGGTCGAGCATACGTCCTGTCGCCATTGGAGCAACCTCTTTTCATTGTGCTGTCCGTATATCGGATCGGTATCGGCATGATCATCAGGAGCTTCGCCGTAATAGGCAACTAAGACGGCGACAATTCGTGCTGTATCTACCGGATTTAGATGCTTATACCTTCACAATTCTGTACATCTATGCTATACATAAACGTACTACCGGTAAAAGCCTGCACCCTGCCCCGACCTGTTTCCACTGCGAGCGAAGCAATGTTGAACACCATCAATGCCCTGATGGTGTTAGCTTTAGTTAGTTCCGGGGCACTGAAGAACGAACAAGGCTTGGGCAGGACAGGCGCCCTTTGACTACGATGCCGGCCGTTCCAACAACGGCTTGAGCTCTTCTCGTTTCATTTTGGCAAGTTGCCACACCGGGGCAAACAACATGTTGTCAGCCGCCTTAAGGCGGGCAAACGTGCAAAACCAGAACCGTGGTCCCCCATCTGTTTTTTCTGTCACTTGCAGCAAGTTCTCAAGGCGCGTTTCGCTCGTCGTAACTGTCAGCACGCGGGCCCGGAAGGTTCCGTAACGCTTGTACACTAAGCTGTTCGTTCCGCCTTCAAAATAGGCGTTGTAGAGGCGAATTTTGCGCGCCCAGCTTTGACGCCACTCCTCGCGCGCCGACCCAACCTCCGTCCCCATATCGATTTCGACAAAATGATGGAACGGGTTGTCTTTCCCGGCCACCTGCAGCACAAAGTAATCGTCGGGCACCAGCACGGCCGTTTGCGAACCGCCGTGCGGCCCTCGGATCGCGAGCTTGTCGGCGCTGTGCGTGCTTTTGAGCGTGATGCCATCGAGCCAGGTCGGCAACGTGATGCCGGCGACGGCGTGCACGCCCGCCAACACGGCCACCCGGACATCGTTTTCACCTATCAGGTGGCGCGCACCGACGCTGGACAAGCGACTGTCCTTCTCCCGATAGGGCAGGTCGTGCACGTCACACTCCAACCAGCTGGCTACAACCTGAGCCCCCTTGCGGGTCGCCGCGTACAAGTACGGTCGTTTGCCCTCTTTGGGCGTCTGATATTGCTCAATTCGGCGCAGCAGCCCGTTGTCTTTCAGCTTCTTGAGCCACAATTCACATTGGGCGCTGACCTGGAGCGTAACGGCGCCGGTCGTTTTATTGGTGACCCGCGCGAAGCTGAAAAAGAGCGTCGCAAACTGCTCGGCCGTGAGCGCGCCGCATTCTATGGCGGCGTACACCATCTTCAAAGCACGCTCCGGTGGAGCAAAATTACCCGCTAAATTGGTCATGGAAGTCCCCCTCTTCTCCTTCATCTCCCTCATTTCCTCCCGGGCCGTGGTCGGGCCCGGGAGGGCCGCCGGCGCTGGGCTCGTCGCCTTCATCGGGTTCCGCAAGCCCCAATTCCTGCAGCTTACGGGTAATAGATGCCTCAATATCTGCTTTTGGCCGGAAATAACGGGTGAGATACTCTGTTTCTACTGCTTCCAAAGCCGTTTTGGCAACCCCCGCGTTCTCCACCTCCAGGCTCCGGATGCGGTAGAGTGGCCGCTTTGGCAGCTGCAAAAACGCCTCCTGTTCGGCCAATTGCACGATGCTATCGAGGTGTTCGGCTTGCTGTTCGGCGCGACTGTAAAAGTGCGGGGTGGCAACGCGTGGATTGAGCAGATTGATAATGGGCGGCTTCGCCTTGTACGGGTCGTAGGGGAAATTCAGCAGCTCAAGGCATTTGGCCGCGTCAGACGGATCCAGCTTGAAGACGGCTCGAATGCCGCACTGATTGAGGGCCCCATACATCGAGGCCGGTACCTGCGCCATTGATTGATGCGCCAATCCGAGGAAGAGGCCAGCTTTGCGCATCTCCACAAACATCGTGCTTAGTGCTTCCTGGGAGTGCGCAACAAAGTTTTGGAATTCATCCAAGTAAATCATGTGCGACCCGTCCCGTTCCGCGGCATCAACTTCTAAATAGGTCCGCCCGGCCAGCTCCAAAAAGACCGTACACAAACACCCGAGCATCCGCATCGCGTCAGGGTCGCGCACATTTAAGTTGAGCGCGATGCTACGTCGGTGTGCGATGATGTCGCTAAAATTCAAGGCGTTCTCACGCTGCCCCAGGCTATACCGTAGCACTGGTGACAGCAAAAACGAGATAAACCGGCGCACGGTCGGCTTCATACTCTCCGGCATCTGCGCGTTGCGTCGCAACCCATACAACGCGAACGCGCTGTGGATTTCAGGGTCGGTAATGTCGGCGAGCAAGCGATCGCGCGCGGCTTGACTAGTCAAGAGCAGGCGCAAAAACGGATAGAGCGGCAGTTTATGCGTGGCCAGCACCATCACGCCCACCTTTATCAAGAGCTCAATGTTGGAAGCCTGCCCGCTCCTCAGCGGTGCCCACGCTCGTTTGAACGCTTCGAGCACGGTGGCTGCGGTCGTTTCGGGGTCATAGCCCATGTCCAAGATATTGCACGGCAGAAAATAGTCCTGACGCGCTGCGGCCGGCACGTTGAGGTAGACCAAATCAGAGAACGCCCTGGGGTGATGCTCAAAATAGCCGGCCTGAATGAGGAGCTTCAGCACCAGCCTCGTCAAATCGCCGGCGGGGTCAATCAGGATGCCGGCCTTCGCCAGCCACAGCAGCTGGACGAACTGGGACGCAATCAGCGTTGATTTCCCAGAGCCGGTTTTGCCAATGAAATGGGTATGGGTCAGGCGAGTGGGCGACAGCGTGACGAGTTCGAGCTCGTTACTGCCGCCGTCAACCCGCTCACCGGTGCCAAACACCAGGTACGGAAATTTCGACATCAGCATCCCTTACCTACGGTTGTCGCTGATTGACCGCCTTATGCCAGGACACGATATTCTGCAAGCTGACCCGACCACCAGTGCTGACGGACGACGGCTGGCCCGTCTGGGCGCGCCGGACTACCAATTCACAAAACACCACAAACACCAAGAACGACCAGCCGAACACGTCGAGCCCGATGCCGACGTTGTTGGTGTAGTCGCCAACCACGTATGCCAGCATGCAAACCACCCCAAACACGCCTAAGGCGCCTTGAAGCAGGCGCGCCGTCCGGGTGGAGGTGAAGCCGTGCCGACGGTAAAGCGCGGCGAGCCGGGTCAAAGTCAGGTACGCCACGTACAACAGCACCAGGGCGACGAGCGTGATCACGATGCAGTACACGACAACCCCAAACACCACCAGCCCGAGAAGTGTATGGATGCGGACGGCCGCCTTGGCTAGCTCGAGCATACCCATGCCGGCCAAGAGCAGTGCCATCTCCCACTTACTGTTCGGGTTCGGCAACAAATATGGAAACATCTCCACCCTCCTTATGCGCACCCGGCGCGTGCATAGGACTGAAGCGGGGTGCGGGCCGCTTCCGGCCAGCGCTGCCGGTCGCTCGTCAGCTGCGAGTTCAAGGTCGTTGCGGCCTCGCCCTGGCCCGTACAAAACTGCTCGGCGAGTTCATTACTGGCTACGCAATAGGCGAGGCCGTGCTGGTAGAGCTCGCTCCCCTGCTCGGCGGTCGTGTACCAGGCACACAATCCGTAGAGCGTCGATACGTACATGTGGGTTATATCCCGGTCAAGCTCCGGCTGGTACTCTGCCGCGGCCAGCGCCTGCTCGACAGCGACTTTGGCTAGCAGAAATTGGCTACGGCTGTACGCCTCCTCCGCGCTTTGCAATGAGCTCGGAAACTCCACGCCGGCGTCGCGGGCGCGCGCCTGCAACGCCAGATAGCGGTCAACCATGGATTGCTGACCGTCTACATCGAGCGGACGAAACTTCTCCTGCAGCAGCGCTTTCCAAACGCTGCTGACCGCCTGTTGGGTCAATGGTCGCCGGTCCCGGTCGCACAAATCAGCCACATCGAGCGTTACATTTGCGATCGTCGCGGCCTGCACCCAATCGCCTTTGCCGACCAAGTCCGCAATCAGCGCGAGCTGGGGCTGACCACTCGTGCATTCCTCGCCTGGTGTCGGCGTCGGCGCCGGCGTCGGCACGCTCGTCGGCGCCGCGGTCGGCAGGCCGGCAGGCTGAGCGGCACCGTTAGGCATGCCGATCGTTCCTGTCTCATTCAGTGCGGTTGGTGCCGCTGGTTCCCGGAAAATAAGGATAGACACGACAGCAACAACAATCAGCACGGCGGCGACGCCGGCGCCGATCATCAGCGCCATCGGTGAGGATGACGCTGGTGGCTCGCTTGAAGGGCTGGGCTGCTGGGGAGACCGTAAGGTCTCCCGTTGCACCTTGCCGACGGGGGTTCGCCAATTACTCACGCGGGAACCTCCTTCCCATTACTAGCAGCCGTCGGCGCCGAGCCTGGCAGCAGCGGTGTCCGGTCGTGCGGGAGCTTGAGCTCCTCTGGCACCTGGATAAGCGTGTCGGTACACGTCGCTCCATTCGTGACCGCCGCCAGCCGCATCACCACGACTTCGATTTGCGGCTTCTCCTCCTTGATAACGGCCGCCATGCTCCCAAACTTCAGGTGGTAGCCGTACCTGCCGAACAACATACCCGGGAAGTTGTCCAGCTGATTGGTTTCCTTCAACCGCTTGAATCGCAGCTTGTAATCGTCCGTAATCGCCTCGGACAGCGTCACCATGTCGTCCCGTTCGTGCCGCTCGTCGTAGCCGAGGTTGGTGAGCACGATGTCGTAAATCGAGGTGCCGGGCTCGCCGAGTGGCGCGTCCAAGGTGTAGGTCCCCTTGCCCTCCTCAATCAGTCCCAGCCCATCGTGGATAGCGTCGGTCACTTGCTGAAACCGCGTGGAGTACCCCAGGTGTTCACCTTCGACGACCCACGGCCATGCCGGCAACTGCTCGTACACATACTGCAATGTCAGGATGCCGCCCCGCTGCGGCGGAAGTGCCAACGCCAGCACGTTATTGAGCTGGGTCGTTTGGTCGTCAAACAGTTGCGCGCTGCTGGGCGCCACGACCAGCGCCGCCATCACCCTATCGCTGGTTTCAATTGTGGGGCTCAACTCGTCCGACACGACCCAGCCAGCGACGCCATGTGCATCGTCTTCATAGATACCGCGCAGCTCCGCGAATTTGATGCGGTTGCGCCAATCCGTCGGCAGCGATGTCATGCCGACGATTTGCGCCTTGGAGAACTTGGCGTGCAGCACCTCGAGAATGGGCAACCCCATCGGTGCTTGGCCGCCCAGGGAGAAGAACGATACGATTTGGCTCGGGGGGTACTTGGTCAGCCGTCGATGCACATCGACGGCATTGCGGGCCGCTTCCTTGAGCGTCCGTCCCCAGTACTGCATGTTGTCAAGGATGTACCTGGTTGGGCTGTTGGCCAGTCCGTTACTCCATCCTTCGGCATGTCCAAACACCACCCGCCCGTGATAGACCTCGTTGATGCGGCCATAAAACTTGTCGCGATTATTGGTGTTATGCTCGACCAGCAGGATTGAGCCGACCAATCGCTGGAGGCCACACACGTAGAGTAGCCACAGGAGCCGCACGAGCATGTTGAAGCCGTAGGTGCCGACGCCGACTAGCATCAAGATACCGGTCAGTTCCTCGCTCTCCTGCTGTGCGCTCCAGGCCCGTACCAGCACGTCCCCTTTCGGAAGCCGTGCCTGCTTGATACGTTCCTGCCGCGCGAACTCCTCGGCCGTGTCCTTAAGTTCTTCCACATTCCGTCGTCGCCAGCGCATGTCCTCAAGCCCTCCTCGTACGACTAAAATGCCAACTGCCACCGCCATCGGCACCACGAACAGCCAGAACTGCAGCGTGCTCACGAGTACCTCCTTAGCCATTGGGCTGCTGCTTCTCATCAAATTGGGATTCACTGCGCACCTGAACCTGAGCCGAGGCGGAGAGAAGGTTACGGTAATAGTCTCGGCACAATTGGGGATTTCCGGTCAGCCAACGAATTGCAACTCCACAGTCCCGGCAACTAGCATCCACGGTATCCATTAGCCCCTCCATACGTTGTTCACGCGTGATACGATTTATCCTGTTGCATTCACCAACCCAATCCAGTATCATCAGTCAAACATTCTCCTTCCCAGTACATATCAACTACCAAATTGTTTCTCACTTCTAATTACTATGAAAGAAAACACACAACCAAACCCAGAATATACTTCACTCCGCTTCCCAGAACTCACTAACGGTTCAATATTATCGGCATCAATAGTGCTTCGCGATATAATGAACCATATCAACGACGATGGAAGTGTCACTATGCCGTGGGGAAATACTTTTTATCCTAACCCTATCAACTTTACTCATTTGGATATTGAGCAAATGAGAAAACTACAGTTACAATATGCAAGAACTTTATTTGGCTATATGCGCGACTTTTATTACCCTGCTGCCTTAGGAAGTCAATCCCATATATTCGTAAAACAAAATATTGAACACGATATTGCATTACAGTACTCATCAACACGCATTTATCCAGAAATACTACAAAATGCTGCGATTATGGTTGATGAAGTTATCCAAGAGCGATGCCTATTAGATTTTGGACAGCATCCGCCTCGACCCCTCAAATACCCTGAGATAGCTTGAATATACCGACATTAGTTCCCGAAAAACTGACTTTAGCAACTATTTGGGGCAATTCCTAACTTTGTTTATGAGCCTTCAACAAAGTTGGAAAATTTCCAACTTCTGACGAGGAGTAGAGCATGGCCGCACAGATGCTTGATGGTGTTGAGCACCTTGGCACACTATGTCTAAAGTTGAGAGGGCATCGTAGTAGCAGTGAGTTTGATGTAGATAAGGGGACAATTAGCAAGTTCGAGAATACAGGAAAAAGCATGGGTGTTGACGCTTTTACCAGGTTCGTTAACGGGCTCAATTTATTTCCTGACCAGAGAGAACTTTTGCTTTATAAGTTTTATCCACATAGCCAGGATAGAGAGTTACGCCATAATCAACGAATGTTGTGCAAAGTCAGTTTCCGCACCACGCGCGACAGGGCAGACCATGAATATGCAAGGCTCATATCTGAATTAGAAAACGAGTACTATCCCTCTTATATTGCAGACCCACTCTGGTTCGTCCATGCACTCAATCAACCTCTACTAGATCTTTTTGGAATAACAAAAGGAGACTTAGAAACCCACTCTGATTGGTGGGTATGGCACGGTATAGGCTCAAAGTATCATCCAAAGTCCAAGATTGGACTTCAGCTAAAAGATGACATGTACAGCTATGTTCCGAACGTACTACAAAAGTTCTTCAATGACACATCTCAATATTTCTTCACCGCACACATGAGGGCTTTGAGAAACAGGCTTTGGAATTTATCTGATAGTTACAAACGGGAATGGAGCACACTAATTTCCTTCCAAGGCGGTGAGCCAAGGCCTGCTACGCTGATGCGCGTCATGGAGCCTCGTAATAGCAAGCCGTTAGTGTTAGATGTCATGGAAACACCACCAACATCAATCGATGTCGGCGAGGGTGATAGAGTAAATTACAGACGAATTCAGTGGATACCACGCGACAAGGAGTTATGGAAATCCTTGAGAGAAGATTTACCTGGCGAGGAAAAAATCCATTTCGCGGCAGACTATATCGAAGATTACAACGACTGGCCTGAGATAAAGCAATATTGTGCTAGCTACGGAACCAAGGAACAGTGACACGAGCGCAGCGAGCTCCTTGCACCGCCGTCCGGTAGGAGGGTCAGGGAGGAATGCCGTGTCGGCGACGCCGTCGGGCGAGCCTCTGCTAAGCACATCACGTACAGGTTATGCATCGCGTGTATTACGATGTAGGTGTATGGGGGTATTGAGCACAGCCTGCCCCCATACGCATCAAGCTAAGA
>JADDQE010000053.1 GCA_016781525.1 bacterium
ACATTCTTATTGCGCAGCTTGCCTTTGCGCCCGGCAGCCCGCAGCAAGTGTTCGGCATTCGCCTTTACTGCGACCCAGCGACCCCAGTTTTGCCGTGCCTCGTCGTCAAACACAAACGCCGGAGCATAGCAGTAGGAACAGTTAAACGCGCAGCCACGGTACGGATTGAGGCTATAATGAAAGCCGGTCCCAGGCACTTCGACACTTGTGAAACCTCGTGTCTCCGTGAGAATGCTCCGAGCGTCATGCTGCGTAACCTGTATCCCATCTCTGGATTGTTGTAGGTTTATCCTATTCATACGCTAATCCCGACCAGGAAGTATAGCACGCCTGTACGAACAAGGAAGTGCGCAGGTAGCAAGTCGAGCTTATTAGCGTTCTCATGCTTCCTTAATGCGGCTTCAGTTGTGGCACCCAATCCGTAGTTGAGGATGGCATCTGCGCAGCGTTTTGGGCTAGAATAGCAGGCATCCCGGTGGCCCGCGCAAAGGCAAGTGAAAGGGATGACTATTGGTCAAGCGAGATCCTACGTAGGCGGCGACGGCGAGGAGTATCGGCGCTGCACTTGCTGAGTGCGTTGGGAGACGAGTATTAATCGTCAACAAGTTACCGCCAGAAATCTAACACGTGTTACCGTGCACTGCAGCAGGTAAGCCAGGAAAAGCGACGTACGTATCGGTGGCCCACTAGCACGACGGCTTGGAGTAAAGGTGACGCTGCTCTACATCCCGGCGGAGGCACGAGCCATGCATCGGTAGTTCCACGCCCATCAGCGCAGGTCACCGCAACCCTGCGAGCATTAAGAGAAGTTGGCCGGGGGCAAACCCGCGCCTTAGCCGTGCCAGCCGAGCGCATACTGGGCGCGGGACGGAGACTACGATTTGATCAGCCTGGGTAGTCATGGTCCAGAGGCATGCTCAGTTTTCATTCCTGATCATGACCTTTCAGGTCACCTCCAAACCGATCGCTCGGCCTTGATTGTGCCCAAAGAGGCGTTGCAGGCACAGCCAAGTTAACGCGACGTCAACTAGAGTTATCGCAAGAGCACCACGTATGCGTGAAAACTGATATACCTGGAGGAAGAACAAAGCCTATGGAGCCGAGACACACGAAAGCCGAGCTAATGGGTGAGATAGAGGCTGCCTGGACGGCGCTGGAGACCACCTTGGATCGCTTAACGCACGCACAAATGACCGAGCTTCGGGACGCTCAAGGTTGGACTGTGAAGGATCACCTCGTCCATATCGCAGCGTGGGAATACTCGGTGGTCGTATTCTTACAAGGCAAGCCGCGCCATGAAGGGCTGGGCGTAGACGAGCAGCTCTATCTTGCGCGTGACGAGGATGCTGTCAACGCGGTGATCCAGGAGCAGCAGAAGCATGTCTCGCTCGATGAAGCTCGGACGCAGCTCCGTGAGGTACACCACCAGCTGCTAAGTCAGGTCGAGCGGCTCAATGACGACGACATGTATAAGGCAAATAGCGATTACCAGCCCGACGGCGCGGGAGAGCGCGACGAGCGACCGGTAATCGGGATGATCTA
The DNA here is from genome assembly GCA_016781525.1 of bacterium. Lineage (GTDB taxonomy): Bacteria > Chloroflexota > Chloroflexia > Chloroflexales > Kallotenuaceae > LB3-1. The sequence continues at coordinate 1,543 of JADDQE010000053.1, forward strand.
CGGCAACACCGCGCACCACTACTGCGAGCATCAACAGTGGATCGAGAGCCTTGCCTCGCAGGGGAGCTAGGGTGCAGCCCGAGGAGAGCTAGACAGTTTCCGGAATACGCTGGCACAGCGGGAAGCGGTTGCGCTTCCCGCTCCCTATAAGCCGGTTGATAGTAGCGCGGCCCTAGCGACGGGGTGCAATAAGCGTCCACACCGCGGGATCTTCATAGCCGAGACGCCAGGCAGCCCAACCCTGCACGCCACTGTGGGCAACCAAATCAAGCTTGGCCTGGACGCTCTGCCAGTTGTCGTAGTAGACAAAATGGTGCTCGCCGCCGGAGGTGTAACGCAGCCATGCAGCGCCGCTCGTCGGCTCGAAGCCACGCTGGCCGGCCTTGGGTGCGACCTCGTTAACGCCCACATAACGCGCCCAACCCCGCCGGGTTAAGTTCCAATCGTAGCCATAAAATGGGATGCCAAGCAGTATTTTTTCGTTCGGAACATGCGCCTGAGTGTAGGCCAGTACATCACGCACCCATGGCATTGGCGCCACGGGTGCTGGTCGGCCAGCCGCATAGCCATGGTCGTAGGCCATAACGACGACAAGATCCGTCCGCGCTGCCAGCGCCGCATAGTCGAACGCGCGATGCCAGTTGGGTTGAGCCGCAGTTCGCGCTGGTACCGCAATGGTAATGAGCCGGCCGGCCGGCCGGAGACGATCCGCCAGCGCATCGATAAATGCGGTCAGGTACCCACCGTTATCGTTATGAATATTTTCGATGTCGATATGGATGCCTTCGTAGTCGCCCGCCTCCAGCAGCGTCGCGAGCTGATCGGCCGTCCGGGCGCGCGCTGCCGGATTTGAGATCCAGGGGTGCATCTTGTCGAACCACGAATATTTTTGCACCATCGGTATCACCCGCAAGCCCCAGCTCCGCATTTGAGCGACTACCTCAGGCTGCTCGCTGCTGGTTACCGTGCCATTAGGCTGAATGAACCAATAGGCCGGCGAGACAATATCAAGATATCGATGCTGCGCCTGTAGCGAAGCGTAGCTGCGCGGGTCGCGCGGGTCGTAGTAAACCCAGCGAGTGGACGATTGGGTTTGGGCGGATACGGGAACGGCAAGACCAACCGCTAGGCCGACTAATGCGAGCACGCAACATAACCAACGGCGCATACTACTCCTTCAAAATGTATGAAATCTGAGAAAACATGCTTTGCCGCGCAGCCAAGCATCAAGCGCAAGAAAGTGGAGCTGCTCAAGCAGTGGTCCTACCTGGCGCGGAAGATGTTAGATGTAACTTAAGCTAGCGCGGCAATATATTACCGTAAACGGCGGCCGTTTGGTGCAGGTTACGCTTCGACAAAGCCTGCAATATTCGAATGAGAGCGCCATGGTATAATATGATCACAAGAATTGAGCGGGAGCGCCCGGACCCAAGTGGCGTCGGGCGTTCTGTGTTATCAGGAGCGAATGAAATTCAAATGGCTACATTGCCACCACAGCCTGTTGCAATTACGTGCCCCAATTGCCGCACCAACTTTCAAACACCAGTATTCCAGCTCGTCGACGTCGGCCAGCAGCCCGAGCTCAAGCAAGCGCTGCTTTCCGGCCGGCTGAACGTCGCGGTCTGTCCTAAGTGTGGTACAGGTGGTCTACTGGCAACACCGCTTGTATATCACGATCCGGAGAAGCAGCTATTCCTCAGTCTGTTTCCCCAGGAGGTCCAGGCCAAGCCCGAGGAACAGGAACGGTTTGTTGGCACCTTGCAGGGCATCGTGATGCAAGGACTGCCGGCGGACAAGCCAAAGGGTTACTTACTTAATCCACGCCGCTTTATCACGCTGACCTCCATGCTTGACGCTGTTTTGGAGGCCGAAGGCATCTCAAAAGAGGCGTTGATGGCCCAACGGAAGCGTACCGAGCTCCTTGGCCGTCTGCTGCAGGCTGATCAGGATGAGGCCAAGGTTAAGCAGCTGGTTGAAGACAATCGCGCCGCGCTGGATTATGAGTTCTTTATCACGCTTGCCGCGTACATTGACGCCTCCGAGGCCGAGGGAGACACGGAATCGCACGAGCGGTTCATCCAGCTGCGCGACCAACTGCTCGAGTTGACAGGCTTCGATCAGCAGCTACCGGGTACGGATACGGAAGCGCCGAATGTGGACGAAGCCGTCGATGCGCTGCTCGCCGCCGATGAGACGAGCCTTCGTGAGCTGATTGCCGAGTATCGTGACGCCATCGACTACGACTTCTACGAGGCCGTGACTACCCGTGCGGAGGCAGCCCGCGCCGAGGGCAACGCAGCGGAGGCGGAACGGATCGAGGCGCAACGGGCGCGGATTCTTGAGACAACCGAGCAGATGGACCGACAAGCCCAGGAGCTCTTTGAAGGCGCCGCGGAAACCCTGCGCGAGGTTCTGCAAGCGCCGGATCTCCGCCAGGCCTTGACCGAGCGTCGTGAACAGTTGAGCGAGGCATTCCTACTGGTTATTGCCGCCAACAAGGATGCCGCTCAGCGGGCGGGCAAGCCCGATATTGTCGCGCGGCTCGACGAGATCGAGAAGCTGGCCGTCGAGGTGGTGCAGGAGTCGCTCTCGCCCGAGGAGCGCTTCATCGGGGAACTGCTCAACGCGGCGGAGCCAAAGGATGCTACGAAGCTGCTCCGTCAAAACGCATCAAAGATTACCCCGGACTTCGTCAAGCGCGTTAACACGTTAGCCGATGAGATGGCAGAAGCCGGACGCAAAGAGGTCGGCGACCGACTTCGCCAGCTGGGTCGCGAAGCGGCCTCGATGCTGTTCTAAGGACTTGCGGCTAAGGGCGAAGGGGCTGGACCCTTATGGCCAGCTTCTTCGCCCTGGCCATTTCTGCAATGCGTCAGCGTTTGCGACAAATAGTGCTCCGTCTCATCGGCGCGCTGCTCCAGGCACTTCCAACACGCCTTCCAGGGGCACCTACACGGATCCTCGTGATCAGACCGGATCATTTGGGTGATGTGCTGCTGCTTACACCCGCGTTACGCCTACTACGCCAGCAGTTGCCCGTCGCACACATTACGCTCTTGATCGGTCCATGGAGTGCTGCCGCCATCGCCCATAATCCCGACGTCGATACAGTTATCACCTGCCCATTCCCCGGATTTACCCGCACCGAGAAGCCAAGCCTGCTCCAGCCATATCTCCTGCTGTTCAAAATGGCCCTGCTGCTCCGAGGCCGTGGCTTTGATGCTGCCTTGGTGACCCGGGATGATCATTGGTGGGGGGCACTTCTCGCCGCGGCGGCAGGCATTCCACGCCGCTTCGGCTATGCACTTCCCGAAGTCAACCCGTTTTTGACGGATGCGCTGCAGCACACCTTTGATATGCACGTCACTGCACAGTCAACAGCACTTGTAGAGGCGCTCACCGGAAGCAAAGCCGCAACACTGCCACAGCTGCGCGCACCCATCTCTCCCGCCGATACCGCCTGGGCTGTAGCTTGGCTCGAAGCGCATGCCATTGAGCGCAGCAGGCCGCTCGCGGCGGTCCATCCAGGATCCGGCGGGATGGCAAAGCTTTGGCCCAGCTCATATTGGCGTGATCTTATCGTCGTGCTGCAAGAGCAAGGACTCCAGGTGCTAGTAACAGGTGGCGCAGGCGAGCATGAGCTTGTCGCAACAATCGTGGATGGCCTAGCAGCGGGACCGCATCTCCTGCTGGGCGAGGCGACGATCGGGCAGCTAGCTGCGCTCTACTGCCACTGTTCAGTTGTCCTTGGCGTAGACAGCGGGCCGCTTCACTTGGCGGCAACCACTGGTGTTCAAACCGTTGCGCTCTTCGGGCCGGGCAATCATCGGCGCTTTGGCCCGTGGGGCCCCGCCGCGCGGCATGTTGTGGTGCGCAGCGGGCTCTGGTGCTCCCCCTGTGGTGTGCTCGACCACTGCCCCAGAGGAACAGCCCCGAGCGAATGTATGACACTGATCTCGGTAGGAGACGTACGACAGGTGCTGGAGCAACTGCGCGTGGGCTAGCTGAGCCTGAGCAGGCCCAGCTGCCCTCGAACGCGCCGCACCGTACCAATGGCCGTCACAGTCGGCCGTAGCCTACCTCATACGTTCACCCTATCGCCGCTTGGCGGGTCGCCTACCGGGGGGGTTGAAGGCATTGGGTCGCCTACTGGCGGCTGCTCCTCCACAGGCGGATCCTCGGGATGATGCGGCCGTGGGGGTTCCCCCTGAGGGTCAGGTGTTGACGGCGGCTCGCGGCGCTCTTCCGGTACCCCAGGCGGATCGCCGACCGGCACGCTCGAAGGATCCCCCGGCGGCTTCGCCGATGTAAACAAATCTTCGCGCGACAGCTCGCCTTCACTTGGCTCCGGCTCTGGTGAAAATGTGTTGGTCATTTAGCGCTCCTCCTAAATCCCGCAGCGGTTGGAACGTCGGGAGCAAGAAGAGTGCCCACTTCCAATGACCTTTGCTTTCACCCGAGCTTTAAGGGCTTGCGATCAGCGCCGGAGGCCTTGCACCAGCTCTTGACGCTTGTAATGACAGTGATCGCAGTAGCGAATACGATAGCCGGCCATCACCGCCTGTTGCAACGGCTGGCTGCAGACAGGGCAGGGCTCATGGGTGGTACCCTGGAAGAGCGGGCGCTCATGTCGCGTGGCGGCACCACGGGCGGATCCCTCCGGGCTGGCCACGACGACCGGCACATGCTCTGGCTGCCGTTCAGCTGACCGGGCTGGTGAAGATGCTGAGGGAGCGACCGTGGGACCCAAGCCAAGGGCAGTCGCGACATGTTCGACAAGATGTGCGTAGTCTACAGCTCCGCGCGAGCGGGGATCATGCTCATAAATAGTGCGACCGACCGCGGGTGCCTCGGACAGGCGAACGTTGACGCGGATCGGCTCGGTCACCAGCGCGCCGTAGCGAGCTTTAAGCTGTGCCAGAAGCTCATGCGCCTGGCGCTGCCGGCTGTCATACATTGTCGGTACGATACACCTGATGGCGCTGGAGCCAACCCGTTGCAGCTGCGCTTGGAGCAGTTCGATGCCGCGCAGAGCCAGATGCTCGACCGCAGTCGGCACCAGCACGTCTCCCGCGGCAAGCAAAGCTCCAACATTCATCACAGAGAGCGAGGCCGAGCAGTCGATCAGCGTGAGATCATAGGTTCCGGCAAGCGGCTTGAGCGCGCGGCCGAGCAAATGCGCCCAATCGGGACGCTGGGTCATGAGCGGCTGGGCCGTCATCAACGTCGCATCGGCTGCTAACAGATCAAGGTTTGGCCGGGCAGGTACGATGCATTGCTGTGCACTCTTACCATCGACCAGCACCTCATACAGCGTTCGGCGCGGCTGTACACCGAGCGCTGTCGCCAGGTTTCCCTGAGCATCAACGTCGACCAACAACACGCGTAGCCCCTTCAGGGCTAAACCTGCGCCGAGATTGACGGTTGTGGTTGTCTTGCCGACGCCGCCTTTCAGATTGGTGATCGCGACAACTCGCATGCCTGTCTCCGTGTCGATCTGTGAAAACGGAGGGTAGCGCGAGTGTAGCGTAGGCTCCGGACAGAGTCAAGCCGTCGACATGTGGCGTTGCAGGGCTAATGCAAAGTCAGGAGTAGGGCAATAAGCAGAGCAGAACAC
>JADDQE010000244.1 GCA_016781525.1 bacterium
CATAGAGCCGAAAGAAATGGATCCACACCTGCTGCTTGGGGGCGTCTCGAAAATCAGCGTTGCTCTCGGCTGCGAGGTGCATCGTGCCTTTCGGTACCACTCCCCGCTGGCTTTGCCGGCGAACCTTGTGATACTCGAACATGGCATGATTGACCAGGAACAGACCGAATAAAGCGTCGAGACACTCTTGGCCCAGCGCGGTTGCCCTCGCATGTTTCGCGACACACTCTGTTACAAGCAGGCTGTATGGATTTGTTTGAAAAAAGGTATCGAGAAAAGCGGATCGATATCGCTCAATACCGCTGCCGCGTCCTGTTCGGGAAAAGTAGTTTGTAAGAAAGAAGAAAAGGTCGTGAACCGGAAATCCCACGCGCCGACTATCACTCCAATCGATCACATTCACCTGGTTCCGATCAGTCACCAATATATTTTCGCGGATAAAATCCCGATGTTCTACACACGCAGCACCACGAATGATCTGCGGGGCTCCTTCGGTAATTTCCTGCAACACCTGATGCTCATCCGGTGAAAGGTCGAAGGTGCTCGCGAACTCGGCACTAGTGGCAAACAGCTCGTGAATGAGCGCAGCCTCGACCTCCGGATTGCTTATTCGAGTCGCACATGCAAGCTCACTTAACCAGGAGCTCGCTAGATCCAGATTACGAGCAACAATTTGGAAATCGCGGCGATCCTCGCCAAGGCCATTGTCGCGCATGGGCTGCCCTTCGACGACCGCGTTGACCAGCACGAAGCTGCGGCCGATCTGCTCCATTGCAAGCGCGCGCGGCACAGCGGCCAGTGTTCCTCCCAGGGAGTGCAGGTAGGTCACGACTTCGTGCTCGCGGTTGACCCGCTCATGTGCTTCCGGGTCACGAAAGACTTTCGCGACAAACAACGGCCGGCTGCCTCTGCCGCCAAATGCAAGAAATGTGGCGGTCCCGCCTTCAACGGAGCCCGATATGCCGACATAGTGCAATTCAGGCGGTCGATCGAGCTGTGGAAAGAGGATATGCCAGCTACGTAAAACACGCGATGTGAGGTCGGGTAGCACAGATTGCTCCTAAATATTTCTGCGAGCAAAGATACAAAAGCCAGGCACAAACGATGTGGCTAGCAGGGTTAATCTCAGCTTCAGGGATATTTGCGCGGCAGCTCTCGCGATAGCATATTGGAACGAGTATGCTTGCTTAGCCTCGGGTGAAACGCGCTCAAACAATGGAAAGAGATGACTGAAAAAGAATTGGATCGCGTGATTATCGTCGAGGGACACATAGAACATCGGGATGCGGTCGTAATGCGGCAAGGGGGCATAGAATTGAATATCGTTGAAGCCTGCCGCCTGCAAAGTGTGACGATATGCTCGTTCTGTATATACCCGCGACGACCCTTGTCGTTGCTCCAACCGGAACAAATGTTGAAATGCGAGGCGGTTTCCAACGGTAAGCTGGATCACGCCACCCGGCCGCAGAAGCCGGTGAAGGTGCTGCACCATTTTGTAAAAGGAAGCGTGAACTTCACCATCCCAATCAAACTCACGCACGGCGATCAGATCGAACGAAGCATCGGCAAACTCTAGATCGGACCAACTGTGCACATGGATTGGGTGCAGATGATCGAGCTGTTGTTGGCGACGGCGTATGTTGAGAAACGCAACCTTTTCCGCCGATCGATCGACCACATATACCTCGGCTGCGTTCTCCGCGAGCGCGATTGGAACCGTCCCCCATCCGGCGCCGATAGCCAGCACCACACGCTCAGGCTGAGTCGGAAGCAGATAGCGCCAATCCGCCATCCGCTCATCTTCCAACATGGTCCCACCATGTCGAAGCTCCACCTGGTTACAGTAGTAGAGTGCTGCAGCCCACCCCTCCACCTCCGCGAACTCGAGGACCTGGCGTATGTCCATGGCTGTCCCTGCTCAATCCATTACGTTTTTCTTATCCAGCAAAATACCAATGTGAGAACAGCACGGTAAAATACGCCATCAGCGGCAGGAACATTCCCATGACCAGCCGATCGACCCACTCGCGTCGGCCCCAGTACGCCAGCAGCATAAAGCAGGGAACCAGCATCAGCACGTAGCGTGTCATACTGCTAACCGTTCCGCTTAGGAGCGGAACGGCAAAGGTCAATGCAGTGAAGACGGTATAGGCCGGCCGCATCTTAGCCGCGACTCCAATGATAAGCCCACCAAATCCAAGGGTGAAAAGAATATCCAGCAAGGTCGTTGCGTTAATTTGCCCGGCCAACACCTGTGGTCCTACGTTCAACCTGCGAATCGCGTACCCCACTACGCCACCTGCCCGAGAAACCGAGACATCACGGCCGAAGGTCGCTTGCGCAGTGATAAACGCCAGCGGGTCGCCAAACCTGTTAGACAGATACGACATGTAAAGTATTAAACCCACTGGCACTAGCGCTGCCGCCAGTAGGGTACGCCAGCTCAATAATATACCCTGAATTAAACGACGTACGTAGACTGCCGCATGGTGCAGTCGCCAGCCGGAAGGCAAGAAGCGGACCCCATGGCGATGCATGCCCTCAAGCGCGATTACGGCTGCTAAGAGAATACCGGTATTTCGAGTTGCTGAGGCAAGTGCCCCGAGCAGAGCGGCGCGCGTCCACTTGCCTTCTCCGCTGTAGTAGAACGTGGCAGTCACCAGGGCTACGAACAAGCTCTCAGTGTACATTGCCGAAAAAAATATGGACGTTGGCGCGGCTGCCACATAGAAAACAGTGCGTCTCGCCGTCTCGTCGTCAAACTCACGCCTCGTCAGCCGATACAAGTATGCTAATGCAATCAGGAAGGCAACGTTGGAGATGAGCACACCAGCTACAAAAATATTGCCCGTGAGCTCCGCAAGTACTTCAATCAACACAACGTACAGTGGGAAGAAGACCACGGTCCCACGCTCCCCAGTCGCAATGTTGCCGACTGTGTACCCGTGTTCGACGATGTTGGCATACGCCCAACTATCCCAGCGGACCAGCCCGTCAAGCACGAGGTTATAGGGAGTGGCATAGAAAGACTGATTAGCGCCGGGCCGAACGGGAAGAGTTATCAAGGAAACGAAAACAATCAAAAAGGTCATCAGGCGGGTAGTGAGATAGGCAAACAGGACCGCCTGTGCTGCCGCCTTGTCAAAATAAAGCCCAAGCACCCTTAGCTTGGACGATGGGTGATTACCCTCACGAGGCCGGGCTACATCTGACGTTGTCATCGCTATCTGCTCTCAATCTTGACGTTATCAAAGATGACATGTGATGTTGAGGTCGTCAGTCCTACGTAACCTTCCGGCGACCCGACCACTGGTATGTTATCCGCAACCAGCGCCCCACCGAGCGTTATGCGATACCTATCATGCGAAACCTCGATCGCGAGCATATGCGCGCCTGCCTTGCTCGTGTTGGTCGGGGCACCGAAAATCAGCCCACCACCCATCTCGCCATCAACGTGTCGCAATTCTGCCTGTAGCGTAAAGGCGCCCGCGACGGGTTCGTTGAAGACGCTGATCAGGTCAAACAAATCCAACCGCGTCTGTGCATAGCCACCATCTTCAAAAACCCACTGGCCGCTGATAGGCTGCCAGCTTTCCTCAGCAGCGCGCGGATCCGAAAAATCGAATGTAACATTTTGAGGCCGCGCTGGAATACTCGCGATAGCTGTAGCCTCTGGGGCGACAGCAGTCCTCACTGGGACAGAAGTGTCGACACTGGGAGGCGCCATGATACTCGCTGGAGGCTCAGAAGCTAAGGCCCCAGCGCTGGATGGAGGCGCGATTGTTGAAGCTAGCCCGCGAGAAGCATTAAGTTCGCCAGCGACCTCCACATACGGCCGTCCATTGAGCCAGATCTGATACTTATCAACGTCTCCCACATCAGCTGCCCTACTCGTAACTACGATCTGATGCCATACCCGGTCTGGATAGTCGAAGAACTCCACCGAAAAGGCAATAGTTTCATTCGAGGGCACTGCCGTTAGCTGTGGGCCGAAGATGCGCATCAATTCCGTTACCCAGTCGCGGGTCCCTTTGTAGGACGTCTTACCTGGGATTGTGTTTGGGCCGCGGATTAGGTGCATATTGATTACCGCACCCGTGCCCGGGATGTACGAACCTAGCGCGTACTCCGCCTCGCTATCGTTCAATGCGACCATGATTTGCCACAGCTGAATCTGCGCGGGATTTCCGGGGACCGGCGTCGGTTCCTGTGCGGACGCAAACCGCCACAGCAGCGTTAGGACTAAGATAGCAAGGACCGTAAATATGGTCGAACCATTGCGCAACACGATACTTCGCATACTTCTTCACCCCAGCTCGTAATATTCCGACGCCCCTTAACCCTGGTCCGCTATGAATGTCACTGAGCGGAAACTCCAGCCCTGTCTCTACCCCTAGACGGCCCGCGTAAACCCTTTGCCAGCTCGATTCCCGCGCGGTCGGCCACACCACCTAAGCTGCGTGGTCGGGAATGACTATTGAATGAGCGTGAACTGGCGCCAGGGTGGACCCTGCTCGAGACCAGCTTGAGCGCAGTCGGTCAGGGGGCCCACTGCTGAGCCTCGTAGGGCGTTTATACAGGGGTGGTGTACCATCAATATCGCCAAAGGGTTGGCTCATGTTGACACCTTTGTGCCTACAGCCTGCTTTTCACTCAAAAATAGCCAGATATCCCACACGAGCAGCGCCGCGAAGAGCACTGCCATAATATAGATTTGCACCATCACGACTTGGAGCAGGCTCGCGTGGAAGAGCCATAAGCCGATGACCTGTGCCGCGCCCGCAAGCACGGCCAGCACGCTACCTCCCCCACTACCAATCGAAAGTCGGTAGTTGATCACGACATTCGCCAGCGCATACATCATCGTGGCGACGGCGTAGAGCCAGAGCAGCGGGGCAATCTCCAGGTATGCCGCGCCAAAGAGGACACGCACAATCAATTCGGGAACGGCGAGCGTGGCCGCGATAATACCCGCCGAGACCACGCCCACAATTCCCAGCGATACAGCCAGCAGCGAGCGGTGCGGCTCGCCCTTGCGATGCCGCTGCGCGACAATCGGAAACATCACCGTAACAATCGACCACGTCGCGAAGAAGACGATGCGCCCGATCAGCGCGAGCGCCGCGTAGTGACCGGCCGGCTCCCGCGCGAAGAAGTGCTTGACGATCAAGATATCGCTATTGTTGATCAACACTTGGCCGATCAAGGCGGCGACGACCGGCACGGCGAAGCGCGTTACCGCCTTGCGCTCACTCTGCGGCAGAGCGTTCCCCTGCGGTAAACCGGCCTTGACTCGCCGGGCCACCAGCCACGTGGCGACGAACGACAGCGTAATACCGGCTACCGCACCATTAACCGACCAGCCGAGCGCCACGAAGCCGACCGCGGCCAGCAGCCGGACCCACATCTCGGCCTGATAGCTCAGCGCGAGGATGCCGAAGCTCGTCTGCCCTTGCAGCACGCCGCGGTCGACGCCCTGTGCAAAGAAGACGGGCAGGCCGATGCCAAGGATCACAAAGGGCCAGAAGGACTCGGTGTGAAAGAAGCGCTGCCAGAGCGGCGAGCCAAGCGCAAGGACCAGCAGCAGGACAGTGCCTATGATCCATGCTGCACGTCCCAACCAGCTGCGTAGCTCGGCCAGCCGCACAAGATCGTTGTCGGCGGTGTGGACGGCGGCAAACTTCGCGGCGGTCTGCGCGAGTGAGGTAGTCATGAAGGAGACCACCAGCATCAGGGTCACAATCAGGCTCATGTCCGAGAAGGCGGCCGGGCCAAGCCAGCGTCCAAGAATGAGATTAAACGCGTAGTTGCCGGCATTGACGATCGTCATGCTCGCAAACAGAATTGCGCCGCCGGTCAGCAGCTTACCGCCCGGTATGCGGGCTAGGAACAAGGTCCATCGTTCTTGCATAATCAACCAGCGGCCTCGCCGCTATCTCCACTCCTCTGCGCTACCCGTCACCCGAGCAATCGATTGACCGTATCCAGCAGCTCGCGTGAGCTTGTTGGCTTGGTCAAGAACTCATTGGCGCCTTCGGCCCGCGCGGTCTGCCGGTCCTCGTCCTGGCCGCTGGCCGTCAACATAATGACCGGCAAGTGGCCGAAGCGCTGGTCGGAGCGAATATGCTTCAGCAGCGTCAGCCCATCCATCTCGGGCATCGTCAGGTCGGTAAGTACCAGATCAGGCGGGTTTTCGGCCAAGCGCTCCAGCGCCTGGACGCCATTTACCGCAGTGATCACCGTATGGCCGCCCTTCTGCAGGGTATAGCCCATCATGCGTAGGTTCACAGAGTTGTCGTCGACAACCAGTATCGTTGCCATGCCACCCTCAAAAACTGCTGATCGCCGCCTCGGCGGTATCGGCCATCGAAAAGACGCGGTCGAAGCGGGTGAGGCGCAGGATACGGCGCGCCGCTTCTTCCTTGGGCCATACCAGCTTAACATCGCCATTTGCCTGGCGCGCGCGCTTCAAAGCGCTGACCAACACGGCCAGACCGGCGCTGTCAAGAAACGGCACGTTCCCCAGGTCGATCACCAGCATGCTCGTACCTTCCGCCAGCAACTGGTCCAAGCGCTCGCGCAGCTCGCCGGCGCTAAACGCATCCACCCGATCTTGTGGCGCGACGACCACAATCCGGACGACATGGTCTGTGATAATAATCTCCATGGCTGCCTTTCCTGCTACAAGTTCTTGACAAGATGCCAGTGATTGTTGTTCCCCTGCGGAGTATAGACCATCTCATCCATCAGCTGCCGGACAAGAAACAGCCCATAGCCGTGGATCTGTGCTTCTTCCAGATTTGGCTCGGGCACGGCGTCGATGTCAAACGATCGCCCGGTGTCGCGCACGTCGACCACCAGCCGACGAGGCGCTTGGTCGACCGTAAAGGAGACCGCGATGCGCCCAGGCGCGAGGCCTTGATAGGCGTGGCTCACGATGTTGGCGCAAATCTCCTGAACGGCGAGCTGCACGTTGTACGAGACGACTTGGGGCTCGTGCAGCCCATCAATCCGGCTGAATAGCTCCGCGATGCAGCCGCCGAGCACGTTCAGATACCTGTGTGAAGCCGGGACGTCGATCCGGATTGTGTGCTCTTCGCTCATAGGCTCATCGCTCTCCATGCGCTACGTCCTGGCGTAGCGTTCGACCTAGACCGCTATCCCTTTAACCACAACCAACGTTTGGTCGTCATCTTGGGGATGACCCGCGCCAAAGCGTTCAACTGCGTCCAAAAAGCCCGCGACAATTTCCTTGGCCGCTTTGGTGCGCAGGGCTTCGGCGAGGCGCAGCAGCCGATCATAACCAAACAGATCGCCCTTGGCATCACGTGCTTCGCTCAACCCATCGCTTGCAACGAGCAGTACGTCACCGTCCGCCATCCGGAGCGACTGTTGCTCACACAAGCTGATCGGCAGCACACCTACCGCAGTCCCATCCGCCTGGAGCAGCTGGGCATCGCCATCGGCGGGGCAGTAGATCACCGGCGAGTGTCCCGCGTTCACATAGTCGACCTCGCGGCGCGCGTGGTCGTACTGCGCGATAAAGGTCGTGGCGAACATGCCCACTTCGGTAAAATCGTCGTACAGATCCTCGTTGACCCGCTCGATGATCTCAACCGGTTGGCCCGCCCCCTCCGAGCGTGCGTTACTGCGGATCACGGTTCGGCTCATCGCCATCAGCAGTGCGGCCGACATGCCTTTACCCGATACGTCACCTACGACAAATACGAAGGGTTGATGCGGGCGCTGGATCAGGTCGTAGAAGTCGCCGCCGACCTGCAATGCCGGCCGCGACGCCGCGCCGATATCGAGCCCGGCTTCGCGCGGCACCGCCTGTGGCAGCAGCCGGAGCTGAATCTTCGCCGCCAGATCGAGCTCAGTCCGAAGCTGCGCCTGGGCCAAAGTCTCTTGATACAGCAGCAAATTTTCAAGCTGCGCACCGGCGTGATCGGCGATCGCGCGGGCAAGCTTGAGATCCGCCGCGATAAAGCCCCCGTCGACCTTGTTAACCAGCAGCAGGAGCGCGGCCAGCTGTCCGCGAATCTCGATCGGCACCGACACAAGCGAGCGCACCGGCGGCGGGAACGGAATCGACGGCGTGGACATGTTTAGCAGCAGATCCCGCCCAGCACCCAGGAGCACGCGAAACAGCGCGGCCAACGCGTCGTGGTCCAGCAGCGGCTGCGGGTGCTGCTGAGCGATCATCTGATCGCCGTCCGCCCCGAAGACGAGAATAGCGCCGTCCGCTTTTGTAAGCCGCCCGGCCTCTCGAGCCACGGACAGGAGCATCTGATCGATATCAAGATGGCTGCGTGTCGATTGCGTCAGCTCGTAAAGTGCCAACAGCTGGTCCTGCTGGTCGATCAGCTCGGCGGTGATCCCTTCTAGATCGGCTTCGACCTCCACGAGGTGCGCGAGCAGCCGCGCGTCGGCGTCGAGCCGTAACCGCCACGTATCACCCTCCAGCCCAGCTAGCCGCAGCTCGCCCGTCGGACGACCCGCCACGATAACCGGTGCCGCAAGATATGCACTCGGCGCATCGGCCACCGGTGGCCACGCCGCCAAGCGCTCGCCATCGCCCCAAATTGCGAACGAGGTTGCCCCGAGCGTGAGCCATGCCTGCGCCACGGCGTTGAGCTGGGGTCGGCGAGCTGTCACTACCGCCACCAGCCCTTGGGTCGAGTTTAGGGGATCAGCTATCAAAGGCGGTTACCGCTTCGTCTTCACTTAGATAAATGTCGAACGCACGATCCAAACGCGTTAGCTCGAAGATGATTCGCACCGGCTGCTGCAAGCAGCACAGGTGCAAATCGCCCCCCTGCTGCCGGGCACGCTTCATACCTTGGACCAGGGTTGCAAGGGCCGTCGAGTCGATAAAGGTGACTCCCGACAGATTAACCAAAAGCCGGGCCGGAGCACGCGCGGCCATTTCCTCGATCCACGCACTGACTTGCGGGGCGATGTGTGCATCAAAGCGACCATCCAGCTCCGCGACCGCAGCATCCTCCGACGATCGTGTATTGAATGCCATGTATGTATCCTTCACTCACCACGCCTAGAGCACATAGCTCGAGACAGGTACGCCTTCACGACGGCGAATTGAGCGGTGCTCAGGAGCACTAGCCTGGTTACCGCTTCGCCCGGCTCTTCAAAATCTCCTGGAAATGCAGCAGATACCAATCGACCACCTCGCCAATCGGCAAGCCGCGTGAGGCAATGTAGTTTTGGGTCCCAATTTCACGGCGCCGGTTCGGGTCGTCGACGAGCCGCCCAATCGCATCGGCCAGGCTTTGCACGTTCTCGGGCTCGAAGAACTCGCCGGTGTAGCCTTCCTCGGAGATCACCTCGGCGAAATCACCAATCTTGGGCAGGACCACGGCCTTGCCGTACTCACCCGCTTGATGCAAGACGCCGGAGCTGCCGGTCGTGCTGGTGTATGGAAAAACGACCACGGCAGCGTCCCCGAAGATGCGCGGCACATCCTCCTCCGCGACATAGCCGGTAAACCGCAGATTCGTGCCATCGCCGTATTGTTGCCGGACTCCTTCGAGGTAGCCGGGCGTGTTGGGACTGTCCGTGCCAGCAATCACGACCTCCATCGGCGGATGGCCGTTGCTCTGCAGCAGATTAACCGCCTCGATCATTGGCTCGACCTTTTTGTACGTTCCGAATTTGCCGAAGGCCATGATCTGCAGCGGGCCTGCAGGAAGGTCGAAGGATGGAACGGGCGTCTCCACAAATGAGCCATGCGGCGCGAGGAGCACATTATTTGCTTTGTACTTCTGCTCCAAAATTTCGACGTACTTCGGGATAGTGAGGGCGACCCAGTCGACCTTCAGCAGCATGCGCGTCACGATATTGCCAAAGATGCGGATAATCGCCTCGAGCAGCGGATTCTTCGCAAAGCCAGCACTCTTGAGGTCGACCGTCTCCATGATGTTATGGAGCAGCACAATCGTCGGGTACCCGAACATTTTCACCAGCCCGGGCGCGACAAGGCCAAGTACAGCCGAAACCTTCCCACTACCAAAGGAAGCAAACTGGATATTGAACAAGACCACATCGGGCTTGGTTTTACGGATGGCTCTAAGAATCCGCAATGCATTGTTCCACGCGCCAAAGCGCCACGCCGCGATGACCCGCAGCGGCACACCTTCCGTTCCGCCGCGGTCGGAGGCGTACTGCTCCCCGGCCGGCAGCTCATCCGATAAAATAATAATCTCGCTCACGTCCTCCCGTTTCTGCCGCAGTGCGCGTACGAAATGGTAGGCATACTCGTTGAGCGTGCCCTTGCTTGGGGGATACGGGGTGATAACCGCCACGCGCATGCCTGGCGCTCGGTTCACCTTGTCGTACATGCCGCGCAGATCGTTGAGCTTGATTTGGACCAAGCTCTTGAGAAAGCGTTGGACTTCTTTCCGTGTATCGACTTTAGAGCCAGGCGCGTCGATCCATGTCACGGGCACCTCGGCCACACGATAGCCGAACTTGGACGCGAGGTAGAGAATTTCCAGGTCAAAGGCGAAGCCGTCGATTGTCTGCACCGTGTGGAGGTGTTTGCCGGCCTCGCGGGTGTACATCTTGAATCCGCACTGCGTGTCACGCACGCCGGTTCGTAAGATGTTTCGTACGATCCAGCGTAAGCCCCAGCTCAAGAAGCGGCGAAACGGCGAGCGGTGCGCCTCCTCCGCTCCCAGCGCGGCGCGGGAGCCAACCGCGACGTCGTAGCCCTCGGTGTCGAGCTTACGCAGAACGTTTTGCACCTCTTCGATCGGCGTGGAGTTATCAGCATCGGAGAAAAGCAAGTATTTGCCGTGAGCGGCAAGCATACCCCGACGTACTGCACCACCCTTGCCAGTGTTGCGGGGCGGCTTCAAGACCCGTAGGTTCGCGAAGCCCAGCTCTTCCACCAGCTGCACCGTGCTATCTTTGGAGCCGTCGTCAGAGATAATCAGCTCCCAGGGAAATCCCAGCTCGGAGACGTGCGACGCAATCGCCCCAATCGTCGGGATGATCCGCTCTTCCTCGTTGTAGGCGGGAATAATGATCGACAGGTATGGCTCGCCCTCGATCGGTGTTGTCTTCCACGTTTCGTAGTCGCCGTACGGCATCAAGCGTCTCCTATAAATCCAGCTCAAGGTGTACAGGCCAGAAATCTTCGGCTACCAACCCATCCTAATTGGCGCTTAGAAGGTGAGCGAACGAGTGCGCCGTACGTTAGGACAACGAAGTAGTGGAAAGCTCCGGGCCACGAGCAATGGCGTACTGCTCCAGCGAAGTGGACCCATGGCGGCTGCTCCTGACTCGATTCTACGCCTCCCAGTAACCGCCCCATCTGCACCAGCGTAAGCATGATTTATACCAACGAGAAGCACTTTAAGCCGCCGCTGACAACAAGCACTCGCCCTCTCGCTCTTCAGAATTCGTTCAGTGTAGGCAAAACAAGGATGTGCACAAGATGTGCGTGTCGCTACAGCGATGTTGCTTGAGCACCCGTCGCCCAGCTGTGAACGGGCTTCAGGGAATAGAACTTGCCGGTGAGCCTGGCATGTCGTTCCACCGGGCCGGCATATTTTTAGTGGTGGTTCCGCAGGGGCTTTTGCAGCGGCGCCTCTGCTCCTCGGCACTGCATCGGCCAATTTAGCGGTTAGATGCTCGTTATGCAGGGCACGGCGATGAGCAACCGAGACGGATTACACCAAGAGGCGGTCACTGACGGCGCACCTGACGTCGTTGCGATGGGTAACCTTGAGCAACTGATCGAGCAGATCGGCAGACGGTACATCGGCGATCTGCGCAAGGTGGTCGAGGAAGTCAGCCGGCTGTACCTTGCAGAGCTCGCCGCGAAGGAGCAGCAGATCGCGGAGCTAGCTCAACGCATAGATACCATTGGTCGCGAACGGGATGGCCTGGAGGCGCGTTTGCGTGAACGCGACCAATCCGCTTCACAGTATCAGTCGGCCCTCAAGGTCGTTCGTGAGCAGCTACAAGCGCTTGGCGACGAGGTTGCGCGACGCCTCGAGCCCGCGCCCGACAGGCGCATCGAGGAGCCCGCCCAGAATGAGGTGGCATGAGCAGTGGGTGTGTCCGTCGGCAAAGGAACTCGCAAAACGATGATGGTTCTGCTCGTTACACGGTCCGCGATGCGGCACGTCGCCTCGGCGTCAACCCCGGCACAATTTATGACGAGATTAACGCCGGGCGGCTGCGGGCCGAGCTTGCAGAGGGCAAGATCCGTGTGCTGCTGCCACAGGCGCTTCTCGGTCGCAATGTGGATATGAGAATGGACGAGCCGGCTCGGCGACAAGCGGAATCAGCGGACAATACCCAGATCGTGCGTCCGGCAGACCTGGGGAGCTCCGCTGTGCCTACCACGCCGCCCCTTCCCCCCGAAATCGAACGCGCAATCGAGCGCTCAGAGGCGGCGTTCGTGGATTGGCTGAGGAGGGCCAGCCGCGAGATTCATGAGCAGCATGCGGCGCGCGTCGCCGTAATAGCCCGGGCGGACGACCACGGCGACCGACACGGCCAAATCTCGGGCACACAGAGGGCACCAGACGCAGAGCAACCGCGCGCGGACGAGCTACGCGGGGCAGCGTCCAACAGCGGCTTCCAAGGTACTCCTGGGGCGGGGCGCGCAGCGCCGCTCATGTCGGTACCTGGCGATCCCTCGGCCGAGGCCGGCCCACCTCCGGCAGCGACACCGGTAGACAATGGACCAGAGCACCGAGAGCCGGTCCCATACGAGGCGCCGCGGCCTGTCGCAGAGCCGACCGGTACGGATGGCAGGGAAGATACGCTTGCCGCTGAGCTTCGCGGGTTCTACGCGAGCGCGGCCGCGACCAACACTGGACAGATCGGGAGCTCCGCCCAGAGCAGTGGCTCTACCCAGCAGCCCGCCGACGGGAGCGACGATCAAGCTGTCACGTCGCAGCCGGAGGTTGTGGCTCCAGAGACCGCCGGCTTTTTCTCGCGTCCGACGAGCAACCTACTGCCATTTCCGCTACGTTACCTCGTTGCCGCCGCGATCTGGATTGTGTTAACGGCTGTGCTTCCCGCTGTGATCTACCGCCTCAGCTACATTGCTCCACCTGTGCCCCCCACCACCGCGGTCGAAACAAGCACGCCGTCATCGGCGGCAGGGTCTCCGTCGCCCGAGCAGCTAGTACCGTCGATAGGGCAAGGCACGGAAGCCGGCGAAGTGCAGATGCCCCAAGCGGAAGCCACGTCTGGGCCGATCGCTGCAAACAGTCGTTCAGAGAGCATGACCGAAGCGTCGCCCAGCGGTGAAGCCAGCAGCATATCCTCGGCGGCAGGTGGGACTGGTTCGGTTTCGGGGGAGATGGCTGCACCGACGGCGGGTCTTGGCTCCACGGCAGAGGCCACTGAGCTACTCGTTCAGCTCGCGCAGGCCGAGGCCGAGCTTCGCTCCGGCGTGTTCCAGGCAACGATCACGCCCGCCAAGGGAACCGCGACGGAGACGAGCATACGCTTCGATCTGGGTAGCCCAAGTCGTGTGCCGGTCATGGAGCTGACGACCACCTCGGAAGGTGACGGCGGACAGGAGACCGTCAAAACCATCAGGATCGGCAGCCGTGCATGGGTCCAGCAGGGGAATAGCGACTGGCAGCTCCGAGCATCAAGGGAAAGTGTAGCTGATCAGGTCCAAGCGTTTTTGCCGCAAGCCGAGGCGGCCGTAGCGCCCGTCTCCATCAGCGACACGGATACGCTGCAGCTCCGCTGGCAGGATGTGACTGGTAATAGCACAGTCGTCGTCGAAGTCGATCGTGACACAGGCGTTCCGCAGTCGATGCGTCGCGAAAACACCGCTACCGGCGAGGTCCTCATGGTGGTCTATGAGGGATGGAACGCGCCCGTAGAGGTGCTGCCCCCCGAGAACAGCAACTAAGATCGGCGGCGGTCTCCAGCTCGACCGGGCGACACATGGAGCTTGTACATACGGCTCGGCAATCCGAATATTACGCTCAGGTTTGCGGCCTTTACCTTGCTAAGTGCTGCAACAGAATTCATTACCCAGTTAGATCGGGTACCATTCTTCCGGTACGGCTCCGCACGGCGAGTCGCAAGGTCGTTATAACAAGCAAAGCGCGTTGAGCACGCAACGGCAGCTCATCAAGGGATGTCGTGAAGGTCGGCGTTGAGTAGCTTGATACGCGTTTGAACCATGGCAATCGAAGAGACTTATCGTTCAATAGATCCTGCTGCTGCCCGGCGCAGACGCCTTCACGTTGCTTTGCCGCGAAGGCTGCGTTCCCGTGCCGAGCCCGACCAACAGGTCGCCACGCAGATCAACCCGCACCTACTACTGGCGCTAGCGATAGCCTTTGTGTATCACGGGGGTTTGCTGCTGAGCGGCACATTCCGGCGCACCTACGATGCGTACGTCCATATCTTCTTCGCCGACCACTACGTGCGCGCATGGTTCGATCACTGGGACTATCGCTGGTACACCGGCTTTACCGTCACGAGCTACCCACCGGGCTCCCAGCAGTCAATCGCACTCTTGGCCCCCTACGTTGGACTGCTGAACGCCTTTGTGATCGTCCAGCTGTTCGCGATTCTGATGGTCACGCTCGGTATTTACCGCTTTTCCAAGATCTGGGCGAGCGAGGAAGCTGCTGGCTACGCCGCGCTGCTGCTGGTCTTCGGCTCCAACATCGCCGAGACGGTGCATGTCTTCGGCCAGCTGCCGACCATGTTTTCGCTGGGCTTTCTGCTTAACGCGCTGCCCTTTGCCCGGCGCTGGATGGACGACGGCGACTGGAAGATGTTGCTGTCGGCCTGGGCGCTCAACGCGGCGACAACCGCGGGCCACCATGTGACCACCTTGTTCGGCGCGGTCTTCTTTGTCGCGCCGGTGATCGCAGCCGCAATTGTGGAAAAGTTCCGCACGCCGCTGCCGGACGAGCCCGCGGAAAACCCTGCCCAGGTCACGCGCAAGAACCTGCGGGCACTGCTCGCTCGTCGCCTGCGGCGGATCATGCCGGTGACGCTCCGAGCAGGTGTCTACGGCGTCGGCCTGATTACAGTGCTGGTCTTTGTGGTGCTGCCCTACTGGCTGTACAGCCGCGCTGACCCGATCACCCAGGTGCCAATCCCCCACGCTTCACGCGACAATTTTCTCGTCAATCTTAACGCCGGGCTTGTCTTTTGGTTGATTCCGTACGGTCTCACACTTATCGCGTTACCCTACGCCTTTTACAAAGGGCTAACCACGCACGCCTGGCCGATGACACTCTCGCTGGCCCTGCTTGTGTTTCTGGGGACAGGCGGCACTACGCCCTTTCCACGCATGCTGCTGGGCGGCGCGTTTGACATCCTGACGCTGGATCGCTTCACCTTCTGGGCGACGATCACCGTCTTGCCATTGCTCGGGGAGTTCGTCGTCAGCCTGCGCCGGCGCGGACTGGCCAAGTACCTGCAGGAACAGTTCGGCCGCTTTACCTGGCGCGCAGTGCAGATCGGCCTCGTCGTCACCTATTTACTGGCTTCGTTCTTTGTCGCCAACTTAACGCAGTTCCGGCGTTTCCAGCCCGACCCCATCGAGCCGGGCCCGATCGTAAACTTTTTGGAGAAAGACGAGCACTGGCGCTGGCGCTACCTCACCCTCGGGTTTGGCGACCAGTTTGCCTGGATTTCGGCACAGACGACGGCCACCAGCGTGGACGGCAATTACCACTCGGCGCGACGCCTTCCGGAGCTGACGAGCACGCCCGTCGAGCGGCTTGAGGGCGCGAAGTTCAGCGGCATTCCTGGAATCGGCTCGCTCCAGCAGTTCCTCGCGGTACCCGACAAATACAACCTCAAGTATGTCTTCTCCAACGACCAGTTCTACGATCCCCTGCTCTTCTTTTCGGGCTGGCATCGGGTGCAGCGCCTGGAAAACGGCATCATGGTCTGGGAGCGTGAAGACATTCCGCCGCTGCCCGAGGTGCTTCCGCGGAAAGAAATTCCAATCTACCAACGGTTGATGTGGGGCATCGTGCCGCCGACCGCTCTCGCCCTCGGCCTCACGGCGCTGTCGGCGCCGGTCTGGGGCCGGCCCACACGCCGGCTCGGACGACTTCTCGGCGTCGGGAGTATCGCCAAACGTTTGCCAGCACTGGCGGGCGTCGGGCTGGCGTGGCGGGTGTGGAACGCGATCGACAGTCGCTTGCGCCGCTGGTCCGCCCTCCCTGCCAGCAACAATACGCCGGCCGTGCCCTGGCAGCTGTGGCGCAGCTGGCTGCAGCGGCTTCCGCGCCCCCGACCAGCGGCTCCCAGCGCGCGGCAGGTCCGCAGTGCGCTGCTCTTTCTGGCCTTGTTCATTGGGGTCGTGACGGGCGTGACCTGGTACGTGCAGCAGGCGCGTGAGCCCCTGGCTGTCGTTCAGGCCTACTACGATGACCTTGACTTTCGACGCTTCGGGGAGGCCTACGACCGTCTCGATCCCCGGACGCGGCCAAGCTATGAGGAGTATCGGCTGCAGCTTTCGGTAGCCGGCGGGCTGCTGGCCTCCTACGGCAAGCTCGGCTCGGTAGAGGCGCAGATCGTCAGCCGCGAGCCTGAGCGGGTCGTCGTGGAAGCCGAAAGCTTCTGGATTACCGCCCTCCGCAATCATCCTTCGGTCGAGCAGCTGACCTTGGTGCTGCGCGACGGCCGGTGGTATATTACGCCGCCGGCCATCGACGTCACAACGCCGCCCGACCGCTTTTTCCGGCGCGGTGTGGTCGCGTGGGGAGCGCAGGGCCGGCGTCAAGTGACGACCGAGACAACGGCCTTTGGCGACATACAAGATCGGCCGGAGCTGCAGATTCTCTCATCAAGGCTCGTGCAAGTCGGCGATCGGTACAGCGTTGTAGGCGAATTAATCAATACGGACGTGGATCCGGCTGACGTCACGGTCACCTCGTTTCTATATGGCGACCAGGGCAAGCAGCTAACGTGGTACAACGCGCAGACCGCCATAATCCATAAGCTCTTTCCCAAGGAGGTTACGCCCTTCCGCGTCGACTTCGAGGGTGTCGCGGGCGCCGTTCTGACCGATACCGCCACTGCTGGCTCCTTCAGGCCGGATGCCTACTCTCCGGTTAGCCTAGACGGTCAGGTGACGAGTGGTCAAGTCTACGCTAAAGGTGTGGTGACCGGTGCTGATCTCCACCGAGACGTCGGCGTGCAGAACATGCGGGTCGCGATCGACGCCGACGGAGCGCCGCGGCTCGAGGGCGAGTTGTTCAACACGGGTGCGGTTGAAGCGGTTATTCCGCATATCCTGGTCACCTACTACGATGCCGACAATCGGGTGGCGTGGGTTGACCATATGTTTGTCGAGGAAGCCATTCGACCCCAGCGCGTCCAGGCCTTTGAGCTACCGATCACACCCCAGTCGCAGGTCGCTACCAGACTTGACAACCTCGAGGAGTTTCCGAACGCTGCACAAAGCGACCCGGCGTTGGAAGACGACCCGGCGGCGCTGATCCAGCTGCCACCCGAGGTTGGTTATGCATCGCTGCGGGTGAGTGTCAACTACTTCGTGGGGACCGGCCAGTGACACCTCTCAGGGTACGCCGAGCGCGGCTATATTGTTACGTGCTGGGCCTTGGACTGCTCCTGGCCGGCTGCGCTTTTGGTGGCACTGCGGAGTCCATAACGACGGAGAGTAGTCTAAGCGGCAGCTTGCCGGTTTCAGCGCCCGAGACAGCCGAGGTCGGCACAACCGTGACTGTCAGCGTCGGCCCGGTGGAGGCGCCGGACAACACGACGGTAAACCTCGTGACGATCGGCAGCTATGGGATGCGGCTCTATCAGGAGTTATTTACGGGTGGATCAGTGCAGTTCGTGCTGCCGCCGGAGCATACCGCGCATTCCGGCGTAGTTACACTGCTCGCCTCCTCGGGCGGCGCGCGGGGCACCACGACGTTGACCCTCGAACCCGGCCGACCGGTTGGTCCCATCACGCCGCTTGTCGGCGCGCGTACGATTGTGGCGGACGGCAAGCATTGGAGCATGACGACGGTTGTACCTTTTGACGCCCTCGGTAATCCTGTCGCCGAAGGCACGCCGATCAACATCCGAGCACTGCATCCAGGGCAGAACTTGGAAGAGCAAGTTGTCCGTGTGCAACACTTGCTGGCCTGGGCGCGCATCTACAGCGGCACACGCGCCGGTCGCACGACGATAACCGCGCGTACCGAGCAGGCATTTGGCCCGGAAGAGGTTTTGCTTGAAGTCGCGGGCTGGCCCGTGCCGTTCGCCATCACCGCCGATCCGCGCACGCTTCCGGCTAATGGTCGAGATCTGGTCGTTCTGCGCACCGACGTTATGCACGATCGCTTCGGCAATGTCCTGCCAGACGGCACGCTCGTGACCTTTGTGGTCGAGGAGCCGGATCAGGAGCCGCGCCGCATCCCAGCCTACACGATTCAGGGACAAGCCGAAGCGCGCCTCCAAGCGCCGCTCGAGCCCGGTATCGCAAACGTTCGAGGAGTCGTGTACAGCGTCGAGAGCGAGCCGCTGCGCATCACTTTTACGGCCGGACCGGCCGTCGGGACCTTCCCGGTCACGGCCGAGGTCAGCGCCGAGCTTGGCGCCGTCGTGCTGGGTGCCGGGCCGCTGCTTGCACAGCTTGACCAATATGTCCCCGACGGAACTCCGGTCAGCTTCGTCGTAACCGGCCCTGACGGGTGGCAGCAGGAGCTCATCGGCGTGGCTGACCGAGGCTATGCGGCGGCGGAGCTGCGCCTTGAGGGCCTGGAGGCGGGAACGTACAGTGTCGAGGCTATCTCCGGCGCAGGCAGCGGCTCCACCAGCTTCACGCTCCCTGCAGACTGATCCGCATGTCCAAGAAGCGTCTCAAATTGCTCGTGTGGCTTCTGCTCGTGGGTATCGCAGCGGCAGGTCTATGGCTTGTCCTAAATCGCCTGGCGAATCTGCTGGTGTATTTTCAGCGCGGCGCCGATCCCGCCTCAGCGCTCAACATCGTGCCAAACCTTCCGCCCGATCTGCATGTAGCGATCGAATGGCAGCCCGACGACCCAGACACTGGCCGGGAGATCGAGCCATTCACACGGACGCAGCTCGAAGCGGCGTATCTGCGCGCCTGGCTGCAGTGGAACATCTCCTACCTACGCAACGAGCCGTACGGCCTCGAAACCTATTTCGTGGGACCGGCGCTGGCATCGGTGACCGCAGCCGTAACCGACGCTGCCCAGTCGGGGCTGCGCGTCGCGCAGGTTGACACAAGCCATACGCTCAAGCTCCATTTTTATTCCGCGGATGGCTCGATTGCCTCCTTCACCGACACACGCGCGCTGGTCGCGCAATCGATTCGTGACGCCGCCGGCAACGAGCTGTTTACCGCCGAGACAGCGGCGGCGTATGACGTGGTGATGTTTCTGGAGGAGGGCAACTGGCGGGTCCGGCACTGGGTGCGCCGGGATGCTGCTGCCTTGGACGAGAATCTCTCGGCGACGGCGCCCCAACCATCGGCGACCTTCGTCAGCCGCAGCGGCATGCAGCTGGTACTGGATGGCGAACCCTTCGAGATCGCCGGCATCAACTATTATCCGCAGGCAACGCCGTGGGACGAGTTCTGGCCCAACTACGATCCGGAAGTGATCGACCGCGATTTTGCAATCATCCGGTCGCTGGGCCTCAACACGGTGCGGATTTTTATCCCGTTTGAGCAGTTTGGCGGCCCCGAGGTCGATCCGCTGCTGGTCGAGCAGCTCGACGACCTCCTCGAGCGCGCCGGGCAGCATGGCCTCAAAGTGATTGTCACGCTGTTTGACTTCCGCACCGATTACAGCCTGCTGCTCTGGCCCAACGCCGACCGGCAGCTGGAAACGCTGCTAACCCGCTTCAAGGATAATCCTAACATCCTGGCGTGGGACTTGAAGAACGAGCCTGATCGGGACTATGCGGCTTCAGGTCGTCAACGGGTCAATGGCTGGCTTGCGCATACCGCTCGGCTCGCACGCACCTACGACCCCAACCATCTATTGACGATCGGCTGGTCGACGCCCGAGGCGGCGCACGCGCTGCCGGAGCTAGTCGATCTTGTTTCCTTCCACTACTATGCTCCAGCCGCCGAGCTATCCCAAGCTTACTCGGCGCTCAGGGCAGCCGTGGGCGATCGGCCGATCGTGCTGCAGGAGTTTGGCCTGCCGACGTGGAACAGCTTCTTTTTCCCCCATGGACATAGTCGTCCCGAGCAAGCACAGTATTACGCGGACATTCTGGCGACGCTCCGCGAAAACGATGCGGCCGGCTATCTTGCCTGGACGCTCTATGATTTCACCCATGTACCGTCGACAGTCGCGGGTCGCTACCCATGGCAGACCGGGCCGCAAAAGCACCTGGGTGTCCTCGACCGCAACGGAGCGACGAAACCCGCCGCCGCACTGCTCGCGCCGAATGCCACACTAGACGTTCCGAGGGTGCCGGGATGGGCTCGCTTCCTCAAGCCCTTCTGGCTGACGGTATTCGCCGTCTCAGCAGCGACACTTTGGCTGGCACTGCGGTTTGCCAGGCCGATTCAGGCAAGGTTCAAGCTGCGCGGTGGCCAAAGCTAAACCCCTCGACGTGTGCCGAGGGGCAATCCATAGAGCTACGCCGGTTTAACCTTGACCTCAGCGTCGCGTGCACCACCATTAGTCCATTACGGCCGAGCTACGTCAGTGGCGGTGCTTTGAGACCCGATCGTCCGTGCGATTCGCGGGGTCGCCAGCGGGGAGGCGATTTTTGGCCCGGCTATCGCCAAGCGTTTGACCCACTACTTCACGCGCCCGCAGGGCGGGGGCACGAGTCAGGCCTTTCCGGAGTTGACGGACCGCGAGCGCGAGATTTTGAGCATGATCGCCCAACGTCTCACCAATCGCGAGATCGCCGAGCGCCTGGTCCTCAGCCCCAAGACCATCAGCAACCATATCTCAAATATCTTCACTAAGCTGCAAGTCGCCGATCGGGCTGAAGCCATTATCAGAGCACGAGACGCCGGCCTGGGCCGCGGCGGGTGAGAACGGGAGCCAGCGCGGTCATACCGTTGATGCACACCATCCCAAGGCGGGACGGCAAGGCTCACCCCCCACATCCAGGCTTTTTAGCGGGCTTCGTCCGAGCGACCTGGCCGCTCCGCGCGCCAGGCCTCCCACTTTTCCCGGATCGTCGGGCTGGGACCGTCCTGCTCAATATACTGGGTTCCGAACGCCTCGATGCTATAAACCGGCGGCAAGCGCGTGCCGTCCTCAGGACGCGTCAGCAGCACATAGTCCTCGTCATTGCGCATAGCCTTCGCCTCAAAGCGCGTATCATGATCGTGGATCCAAAGCTCCAGTGCCTCTGCTTCCTCGCGGGTCATTCACTCCCCTCCCATCAATCCAGCCTACTGTACCGGCACGCGCGTTAAGCAGCAATCATGCCAGTAGCAACTTCGGGGCTGAGGTCAGATGACCGCGGGCTGGGCTGGTCCAAGGTCACGCGAAGATATGGCGCGGCACTTGCCCAACCAGGCCCCTCAACTCGGCAGGGCGGAGGGCACATGACCCAAGTACACTGCAAAGCAGGTAAGCGGCGACCGTACGCCAGGCCCAATGCGCACCGTCGCGTAATGCCCACAGGGCTAGCTGCGCGTAAAGCACGCCGATCGAAATCATTGTGCCGGCTAACGTCACCCGATCATGGGCCATAAAGGATAGGATGCGCGCATTGAGTGCGTCGAGATCCGCACGTGAGAGGCCCACAAACGCCTCGTCATACGGAAGAACCACGCGGGTCGCCGCCACAAGCCACGCGAGCATTCCGCCCAGGATCATTCCAAGGCCGAGCATAACAATCCAAATCCAGCTCCGTGATGGTGACCGCGCCAAGGCGGGTTGCTTCGTAAAGAGCAATGCTTCGTTGGTGCGCTTGGGCAAGCCCGGCCCGCTATAAATTAGCCCGCTGCACAGCTGCACGAAGCTCGCGCCGGCGGCCAGCAGATCGAGGGCATCCTGAGGCTGATGAATGCCACCGGTGCCAATGATCGCAACCCGGCCGCCCCACCGTTGGTGGATGGAGCGGACGAGCGCGAGGCTTCGTTCCCGAGTCGGTGCCCCGATGAGCCTCGCCCCGTCGTCGGTGCGCATCCCCCCGCTGATCACGACGCCTGAGATACCGGCATCAAGCGCCAGGGGAATCAGATGATCGACGTGGCGGGCAGGCATGTCGGGCGCAACGCACAGCAGCAGAGGACGGTCCGGGCTGCGCGTTTTCACCGCGATCTGGAGCGCGTCGAGGTGTTCTCGCCACTGCTCCCACGTCCACCTGTCGGTGCCTGTGATAGTGGTTTCGAGCGTGAAGAAGTCGGCCAGGGGCGCGAGCCGTTCGATCAGCGCTACGCATTCGTGAGTTGCGCTCACTGGATCGAGCCCGGGCTGGTGCGCGACTCGCACGCCGAGCGGAATAGGTAGGGAAACCATCGCTGCCAGGCGGTCGGCGATTACGTCGACTCCGGCGTTGACGGGTGCGTCCACACGCCAGATTGCACGCTGCTCCGGCCGCCGCTCCAAGCCATGAGCGACTACGATCGGCTCAAGCGTGACCGGGCCGACCTCGACCAAGCCGACCCCAAAGCGTGCCAGTGCTGGAAGCGCCAAAATAGACGGATCAAGGCCTGCGCCAATGCCGATCGGGGTATCGAACGTCAGACCCCAGGCTGAGCGTCTAAGCGGGCTTGGCGGGCGCATGTGGCCCATGAAATCGATGAGCGCAGCTCCGGTGGCATGCGTAGCCAGGCTCCGTAATGCTCGCAGCACGACCCCCCGCGCCTGCTCGGCGGGCAGCCGGAAGAGCAAGGGACGCAACAGCGTGTGGTAAGACCAGTCGGGCATAGCTCACCCTCGACCAGCATCAGGGAGCCCTGATCTAATTCTGTATCGACGCTTGGTCCTAGCTTAGCACGCGGTATGCGCCGAGACATCGGGTCGGGCCCCGATGCCATGCTCCGCTGAGCAAACGATAGAACACCTATGTACGTTCGCTTCCCGGGCCGAGGACGGACTGACTGGGGCGAGTTGCTAGCACCGACTACGCCCTACGCCACTGATCAAGTCATCACGGTTCCTCTTCGCGCTGACGCTTGCCGAGTCCGTCATCGCTGAGCAGCCGGAAGCGCCGGCCAAGCTCGTCCAGCGCACCGCTTTCAGGCGAGAGCGGCACAAGTCGGACCAGAAACCGAAATGGCGCGGTCAGCAGCTGATACTGAGGCAAGACGCCCGGGCCGCAGCTACCGGAACCAAGACCATTCTGCCGATGATCAAGATGGAGTGTGGTCGTTGGGCGCGGCACCAGCTCGTAGCCGTGTTCTGCCCGCTCCAGGTCCGCCGTGGTATAGCGGTGTGCGCTGAAGTTGAGCAGCGGGTCGCCGACCGCAAGCAGCCCACAACCTTGTGCGTCACGGAGCGCCACCCACTGCGTTGCGCTGCGATTGCCGTTCTCCTGCGGCCGCACGTAGGGGGTAAACAGTTCATCTACGCCCGCTTGCCAAAGGCCGAAGCGCGCAGCCTGATATGAATCCGCGTAGCTCTCCCCTGGACCCCGGCCGAGCCAGGTCACCTGATCCATTGAACCAGGCAGAGTTAACTCTAGCCCGATTCGTGGCAGGACAGCCGGCCATGTTCCGCGTGGCTTTCCCTCAACTTCGAGTAGCAGGTCACCGCTGCCATGCAGCGTATAGCTGTAACGGCAGTCAAAGGCAGCCTCGTAGCTCGGAGGAGCGACCGAGATGTCGATCACCACTCGCACCACGCCATCTCCGGCACGCTCCCAGGCGACGTTGGCGACCCGCTGCTGCAGCAGATGGAGCATGTGTGCGTGCCACTCCTGCAGGACCTGCGTGCCGCCCCCGCGCGCCTCGTTGTCGATCGGCGCGCGCCAGAAGGTCAGGCGTGGCCCCGTCGCCACGATGGCCTGCCCCTTGACGTGCCATGCCTCGATCACGCCACGCGCCAGATTAAAGCTGAGCTGGAAGGCTTCGTTGTGCAGGTGCAGCCGTGCCCCCTCCTGATGGCACTCGATCCGCGGGGCCGGAGAAAGGCTCTCAACGGCATCAGGACGTCCGAGCCGCGGCAGCACGAACTGGGCGAAGGCTACCTCGTGGCCGGCGGCGGCCCACGGTAGCGCGTGCGCCAGGGTGAAGCGGAGGGTCAGCACGTAGTCCGCTCCGGCGAGCGTTGGCGTATGCGCGTACGGCAGCTCGACAAGCGTCGATGTTCCGGCCGAAGTGGGTGGGAGGGCGATCGTACCCGCGGCACATGGCGCGCCGTCCGCCGTCACAGCCCATTCGCAGGCCAGGTGCTCCAGCGTCGTAAAGTCGTAACGGTTATGGACGCGCAGCGCGACCGATGCTGGCCCGAGCTGGAGCAGCTCGACCGCGACCTGCTCCAGCACCTTCTTATATTCAAGGAGACCCGGCGAGGGCGTACGGTCGGGAAACAGGAGACCGTCGCAGATAAAGTTGCCGTCGTTCGGCACATCGCCGAAGTCACCACCATAGGCGAAGTACGACCGACCATCGGGCGTCGTCGCGCGGATGCCGTGGTCAAGCCATTCCCAGACACAGCCTCCGATTAGGCGGTCGGAAGCATTGAACGCCTGCCAATAGTCGTTCAGGCTCCCGGGCCCGTTGCCCATGGCGTGAGCATACTCACACAGAAAGAACGGCTTGTCGTGATATTCCTCAAGGCGGATACGGGTCTGTTGGTTGGCGCCGTGGAGAACGTCGTCCGTCCCATCGCCGAAGGCGGCAACCAGGTGCAGCGGCGTATACATCTGGGAGATTACGTCGCTGACCTCGCCATGCCGGTCGCCTTCGTAGTGGATCGGGCGGCTTGGATCAAACCGCCGGCACCAGTCCGCCATGGCCGCGTGATTAGCGCCAAAGCCCGACTCGTTACCCAGCGACCACATGATCACCGAGGGGTGGTTTTTATCGCGCTCGACCATCCGCTGCATCCGGTCGACGTACGCGTCACACCAGTCGGGAGCAGCACTCAAAAAGAATGGCTGCTCCGCGTACAGCAGACCATGGCACTCCAGGTCGGCCTCGTCGACGACATACAGCCCATACTCGTCACACAGATCAAGAAAATATGGATGCGGCGGGTAGTGGCTGGTGCGTACCGTGTTGATGTTGTGTTGCTTCATGAGCAAAACATCCGTGAGCATCACCTCACGGGTCAGCGCCCGACCAAGCTCGGGGTCGTGCTCGTGCCGATTGACGCCGCGCAGCTTGATCGCTGCTCCATTGACGAGCAGCCGTGGGCCCTGCACCTCTACGCGCCGAAACCCGACCTTTTGGGGCACTACGCAGACCGTAGCGCCAACTGCATCGCGCAGTGTCAGCAGCAGCGTGTACAGGTAAGGTTCTTCGGCGGACCACCGCCGCGGCGTGCCGACGGCTGTCGCGAGCTCGACGCGTCCGTGTCCGTCGCCTCCAAGCCGCACCGGCCCCGCGGCATATGCTACGGCTGCACCACCGGCGTCCAGCAGCGCGAGGTCGAGCTGATATGCCCCGGATGCGGTCGTGGAACCTTCGACCACCACGGCAACCTCCAGAGCAGAGCCGTCGCCCTGCAGGTCAAGCGTGGGCGTAATCTTCACATCCCACAGCGTCGTCTGCGGCAGCGCGAGCAGGGTTACATCTCGAAAAATGCCCGACAGCCACCACATATCCTGGTCTTCCAGGTAGCTCCCATCACTCCATTGGAAAACACGCACCGCCAGCAGATTATCGCCAACACGCGCGGCGGAAGTCAGGTCGAACTCGGCGGGCATACGGCTACCCTTGGAAAAGCCGAGATACGCGCCGTTCAGATACACTTCGAAGGCCGAGTCTACGCCGTCGAAGCGCAGCACAAGTCTACGATCGGCCCACGTCTGAGGCACGACGAAGTGGCGGCGGTAGGTGCCGGTCGGATTGTCGCTCGGAACGCGCGGGGGATCGATGGGAAAGGGATAGCGGACGTTGGTGTAGTGCGGATGGCCCCAACCGTTCAGCTGCCAGTGCCCGGGAACAGGTATGTGCGGCCAGT
>JADDQE010000079.1 GCA_016781525.1 bacterium
AGCTTTCCATGCAGCTGCGGGTTTTTGCGGCGGGAAGATCAAGCTGCTCCAAACGCCGTGCTGGATGCCTGGCAGCTCATCGAGCTTGCCATCGAGCACCACTTGTCCAGCGTCGAAACACCACTGTCGGGTATGTTGCACGATCTTTCACCTGCTACGCTTGAGCAATTTCGCGCGAAACTCGCCGCTAATGACTTGGCGCTCGTGGTCGATAGCGGTGTCGTGGACGTGGAGGCGCTGACTGCCTTGCTGCCGCTGGCTGCTCGGATCGGCGCAAAAACTGTACGCGCGACGCTCAGCACAATCCTGGAAGGTGCCCGATCTGGCATTCCCGGCGGCTGGGACGCATATCTGGAAGAAGTTCAACGGCGGATCAGCGCAATCCGTCCGCTGCTCGAAACCCATGACCTGGTGCTGGCGCTCGAAAACCATCAGGACGCAACGTCGGATGATTTGCTTGGGTTGTGCGAAGCAGGCGGAGGACATGTGGGTGTCACCTTTGATGTTGCCAATCCGCTGGCCGTCGCGGAAGACCCACTGGTGTTTGTCCAAAAGCTGGGTGCGCACATCCACAACGTCCATCTCAAAGATTACCGCGTGTATGCTACACCCTCCGGCTACCGGCTCGTCCGGTCCTCCCTTGGCGATGGCGTCGTTCCGTTTGCCGAGCTCTT
Source organism: bacterium (assembly GCA_016781525.1). Taxonomy (GTDB): domain Bacteria; phylum Chloroflexota; class Chloroflexia; order Chloroflexales; family Kallotenuaceae; genus LB3-1. The sequence continues at coordinate 675 of JADDQE010000079.1, forward strand.
GCCGCTGCTGTCGAAGCTCGCGCCGCACGCAACGTTGCATATCGAGCTTGCGGCGCAGTACGCGCGCCACATTCGCTTCCTCGAAGACGACTGGTGGCGCGGCTTTCCTGCCCGTGATATACGCGATGTGCTGCCGGTGCTGCGTTTACGCCAGGCGCATGCTCGTTCCACCGACGAGCCATGGCAAACGCTGTGGGAATGCGCCGCGCCAACTCCCGACGTCGTCCGCCATGAGCATGAGCAATTCGAACGCAGTGTCCACTTTCTTCGTTCACTCTTAGGAGCCAACCGTGAGCTTTCCACTTGACCTGTTTCGTTTAGATGGCCGGACTGCGCTTGTAACCGGGGGTAGCGGTGGTTTAGGCGCCGTCTTCGTACGAGCACTGGCAGGTGTTGGGGCGGATGTCGCGCTGCTCGGGCGACGGGTTGATGTCGCGCGTGAAGTGGCGGCTCCAATTGCGGCTGAGACGGGACGCCGCATCATCGCGCTCGAAGCCGACGTGACCAATCAGGAGCAGGTGCGAGCGGCGATGGCGGAGGTACGTGCAACGTGGGGCCGCCTGGATATCTTGATCAATAGTGCAGGGATCAATATTCGGAAACCTTCGTTAGAGTTCTCGCTCGAGGACTGGCAGCGTGTCGTCGACGTCAGCTTGACGGGATCGTTTATCTGTAGCCAGGCCGCGGCGCCGATGATGATTGAGCAGGGCTGGGGCCGCATCATCAACATTGGCTCGATGCTTGCGCTGGTCGGGCTCAGTGAACGGCCAGCGTACACCGCAGCAAAAGGCGGCGTTATTCAGTTAACGCGAACGCTCGCAGTCGAATGGGCCAAGCATAACATCAACGTGAACGCAATCGCGCCAGGGCCCTTCGAGACCGAATTGAATCGCCCGTTGATTGAAAACCCAACGGCGTACCGCGCGTTCGCCGACAAGATTCCGCTCGGGCGCTGGGGCAAGCCGGATGAGCTTGCAGGGGCAGTCGTCTTTCTCGCGTCCGAAGCGTCGAGCTTTATGACGGGTGCTGTACTCACTGTCGACGGTGGCTGGACAGCCCAATAGCTACGGAGAGCGTTTTGATGAAGCAGGGCTTGCGCGCGATCATGCCCGCGCCATATGAAATTACGATTGCTCCATTTGAAATACCCGATCCTGGTCCCGGTCAAGTGCTGATCGAAACGGAGGCAAGCGCAATCAGTCCCGGTACGGAGCTCGCCATCTATACCGGTATTCACCAGTGGCTCGCCGATCCGACGCGTGCCTGGCCCAAGTTTCCATTTGTACCGGGCTACAGCGCGGTAGGCCGGATCGCTGCAGTCGGTCCGGGCGTTACCACATTTGCGCCTGGTCAACGGGTGATCTGGAATGGACGCCACGAGAGTCACGCGATCGTCGATGTTGCCGACCGGCGACGGGCACTGCACCAGATCAGCGAACATGTAGCGGCTCCTGCCGCTGCCTGTGCGGTGCTTACGCGCTTTCCGCTAACGGCTCTGGTTCAGTGCGGACAAATGCTTGGTCAGTCCGTGGCGGTGTTGGGCCTTGGCCTGATCGGCCAGCTTACGGTACGCTTGTTCTCAGCTGCCGGCGCCTATCCCGTGATCGGTATTGATCTGGTTGCCGGGCGACGCGCACTGGCGATGACCACGCCGGGTGTTGCCGCAATCGATCCTGACGCGGGCGACCTTCAAACGGCGCTGCGATCGCTCAACGAGGGAGCGCTCCCTGATGTAGTGGTGGACGCTACAGGGGCGCCAAACGTGGTTCGGACCGCGATGTCCGTCGTTGCCGACGGCGGCAAAGTTATCATGGTTGGTAGTCCACGTGGGATTGCTGGCGAGGTTGACTTTTACTGGGATCTGCACGGGCGCTCTATTACGTTGATCGGGGCGCATGGGAGCGCCATCGGCACCGAGCCACGCGAAAAGTTTCCGTTTATCCAAGATCGTGCCCTGCGGCTGATCGTCCATTTCCTGGAAAGCGATAAGCTACGGGTGAACGATCTCGTGCGGCATCATGTGCCGCCGCGCGATCTCCAGGAGATGTACCAAGGCTTGCTCAATCGTCGCGACGACTTTCTGGGCGTGACGCTGGATTGGCAGGCACGATAGCCACTCAAGCATCTGCAAGCGGCCACGATTGAAAGCAAGCCAAAGCATTGCCTACGGTGCCGCGCCAGTGCGCAGCGATCTTCGCTGCGCACCGTCGTGTCACCACGATACATGGTCTGTCGCAGGATGCGTGAGCGCCTACTGGGACTGAGCGACCCTGGTAAGGGTGCCGCTCGCACAAGACGTGTGACGGTCCTAATCGCCGGTTGTTTCACCGTGTTAAATCACCACGTGTTAGTCCACAAATGCCGGGTGGAGCCACGGGGCAAGCGCACACATCAAGGCATCTTCAAAGATCCGTCCGCGGTGGACCAATCCACCTGTCAGCACGCCTGATGCTCCCAAGGTATGGCGCGTGCCTGTGAGCTGGGCAAGCTCGTCCATGAGCGGTCCAAGCTCTTCGCCCCCAAGCACACGCTCGACGATCCGCGGTGGCAGCAGCAGGATGCCGCCTCCACCAACCCCGAGCCTGCCCTGCGCATCGACCACCGCCGCCCAGCTACAGAGTGCCCACCCGCCGACGGTTGTGCGCAGCCCGCCTTCCAAGCCAACCCCGAGCTCCGCTCCGGTTTCGCTCAAAACTGCCCGAGCACGCGCCACTGCTCCTGCTTGGGTTTGCTCATCGCCAATCGGTTGGGCCGGCACGTCAACCTGCACCGCGACTGGCACCACGCCGGCCCTGGGATAAAGCCGGGAGGCGACGCTGTTAAGGGCTGCAACCTTCGCGCGGTTCGTCGAACCCAATCCAATCTTCAAAAGTTAGCTCCTATGCATGGGACAAATGGTAGCACACTCATCCAGGGCTACTGCGATGAGGATTCGTAGGAATGGAGCCGCTTGTGGTTGGCGGCGTCTCTGCCCATACGTGGCACGTAGCGCCTCTGGCTGGAAGGCCGGTGTGCTATAATACGTGCGTATGCGTTGTCCTTATTGCCAGGCAGCCGACACGCAAGTGCTCGATACGCGTAAGCTTGATCACGGCGCGACGATCCGGCGGCGCCGCCGGTGCGAGCGTTGTGGCCGCCGCTTTACCACGGTTGAGCGCGTCGAGCCGCCGTCCCTGCTGGTCGTCAAAAAGAGCGGCAATCGCGAGCCCTACGACCGTAACAAGGTCATTGGCGGGATCCAAACAGCTCTTTATCGCCGGCCGATTGCACCTGATGCGGCAGAACGACTCGTCAACGAGGTCGAGGCTGAGCTGATGGCGCGTGATCTGGCCGAAGTTCCGACCGCGGTCATCGGCGACTTACTCATGGATCGGCTGCGCGAGGTCGACGAGGTGGCATATATCCGATTTGCATCGGTATACCGCGCGTTTAATGATGTGGGCAAGCTGCGCGAAGCAGTCGATGCGTTGCGCGACGAGGCTCCAACCGAATAACCTGTGGTGCTCGTCCCGCTGGGGGACGGGCGCGTCGAGGAGAGCATGACATCCCAACCACCCGTAACCGACGAAACGGCGACAACTGAACAAACGCCAGCTGCTGTGCGTGCTAGCTCACACGACGGCGCCAGCGATAAAGGTACCAGCCCGGCGCGCGCTCCCATCGGCCAAGTCCTTCGTGAGCTCGACTGGGGGGTTTTGTTATTGGCCGGCGTTGGCGTCGGCATCGTTTGGGTCTTGCTGCTGCTCCAACAAGGCTGGGTCCAAATTTTCGCCGGTCTTTTGCCTGTGACCGCGGGCATCATGGTCGGCCGGCGCGTCAAGAAGCACATCAACTGGCACGCCGTGCTCCTTGGACTGTTTATGTCGCTGTCGGCGGTGGTCGCAGTCTCCGTGCTGATGTTTGTTGAGCAACAGCGTAATGGGCCAGGCGCCATCTCGCCTCTGCTGCTCCAGGCCATGCTCTTTGCGGTCGTCACCCTGCTGCCATTTCCGGCATTCGGCGTCATCACGGCCTCGCGGAGCGAGCAGCGGCAGCGTGCGGTACGCGAAGAGCAGGCGCGCCGCGGCGGACGCCTTGACCGACCAGGACGCGTTCGAAGCGTCGAGGACCTGCGTGCGCTGTCTCTGCCCCAGCTAGGCGGTTACGTCGCCGACCTGTTTCGTAAGCACGATTTTCTGGTCAAGGATTATCGCTTCGAGAAGGACCGCCTCGACTTTCAGATGACGTACCAGGACGAGCCCTGGCTGATCCGCGTGTACACCGCGGAAAAGGTCAAGCCCGGTGCTGCTCAGGAGCTCTCGCAGCGAATGCGGGCAGAGGGTGTCAAGAAGGGCGTGGTTATTACGTCGATGGATTTTCAGGAGGGCGCAGCCCGCTGGGTCAAGGATAAGCCAATCGTGCTGCTCGACGGCCCGTCCCTGCTCTCGATGAACGATTAACCCGGGTGGATTGCCGGCGGCGTGTACAGCGGCCGGCAATCCTTAGCTACTTAATGTCCGCCCACACTCTCCTCATACACTGCCCGCATCGCAGCATACTTCTGGTCAAATGTAAGCTCGCGTAATACCTTGGCGTGGCCCGCCTGGCCCATGCCCCGAGCGAGCTCGCGATCATCAAGCAGCCGCTGAATGGCCCGCACCAGCTCGGTCACATCGCCAAAACGGACCAGTAGGCCGTTCACTCCGTCGTCGACCACCGCGGGAACACCGCCAGCCCTTGCTCCAATCACCGGAACGTCATACATCCAAGCCTCAAGATACACAATGCCGAACGAGTCGGTGCGCGAGGGCATCGCGAATACATTGGCGGCAGCTAGCGCATCAAGCTTGGTTCGGTGAGATGCCGCGCGTAGCAACGTTATGCGCTGTCGATCCTCCTCGGGGAGGCTCGCGTAGTGTTGCTCGAAGTGAGCGAGAGTATTCGACGAGATCAGCACGAGCTTGGCGCTGCTGCCGCCACGCCACAACCGCCGCATTGCCTCGATTAGATGCACCGTACCTTTGTCGTAGGCCGCCGCACCAATGCATAACACGATTGGAGCGTCGATGTTGTGCTCTGTCCGGAAGCGCGCGCCGTCACCACCGACTAACCTTTCGGGTTGCACCCAGCAGCCGACCAGGCGCAGCTGCGAGGCGGGAACTTTGGCACCCTGTAAAAAGTCGCGCTCAAGGCTGGTTTGCACCACCACAGCTTTGGATTGACGTAAGATCGCAAGCTGATGTCGTTGGGCGTAGTACCGCAGAATCTGCCGGTTTCCTGGTTCGCCGAGATGGACGAACGGGGTGCACAGATGCGGGAGCCCGCGCCGCTGGGCAAAGCGCAGCGCCGGTAGAATAGTGAAGTCTAGCGTAATGTTCGTCGTATGTACCAAGTCAAAGCGCTCGGTTGTAGTCGCCAAATAACGACGCAGCTCCGGGACCCGCGGGGTGATCAGCGCCAGGCGGTTGAGAAGCGGTGTTGTTCCAGGAAAGCGGCCCAGCTCAACCATCAGCCGGCGCAGGATGGGATACACGATTGGCGGGCCCGGCGCGCGGTGGACCGGGAAGCGCTTTATATGGACCCCATTATGCACGGCCTCGCGCTCGGGAACTGTTTTGCGGCCCGACGCCCAAAAGTGGTCGAGGTCCCAGGCATCGGTGGTAAGCACGGTTACCTGATGGCCATCCTGGACAAACTGTTCGCTAAGCTCCTGAAAATAGCCTTCTGACCCGCCGACGTACGGATAATAGCGCTGGATCACGTGCAAGATATGCATGACCCGAATGGTACAAGGAGTTAGGCAGCCCGGCAAATTGTGGGGCCTCTGCTCACGCGAGGATATCGACGAGACTCTTGGGCCATGTGCCGAAAATCCACGCGCGGCCGCGGCTATCATGGAAGGCCAGCGCCCGCCGTCGCCGACAACGCCATCGATGGTAGCGCAACGCCTGCGAATCGACGTTGCGCTCTGGCTCGGCGGCCGGTACAATAGTGTCACCCTGCGCTGTGCGCGGATGAGTACAATGTTTTGAGTCTACATTGGTTTTGAAGGGGAGCTAAGACTCGGATGGGAACGTGGTTCGCCCACTGCACCTAACGGCTGGCACCCACCTACCTGAGGGTAGGCTTCAAAACACGCTCATCTGCTGCAGAGTGGGGTTTTTGCTTTAATCCGCGAGCAATGCGGCTAACTCTGCCCCTCCCCGAGGACTATGCTCTATTTGTTTTACGGCCCGGATGAATTGGCGCGGACGGAGGCGGTGCGCGCGGTCAAGGCCGCAATCCCGCCAGATCTCGCAGATTTGAACGTGACGACCTTGGATGGGCGGAAGCTCAAGCTTGACGCGCTTGCCGCGGCCTGCGAGGCCTTTCCGTTTCTAACAGATCGCCGGCTTGTGATCGTCGAGGACGCCTTGAAAGGGCTCAGGTCTGGTGATACGCGTGATGCAGTCAAGGCGTACCTTCCGCGTCTGCCTGAAACGACTGATCTCATTTTTCTGGAGCGCGAGGACGTCGACAAACGCTCGGCGCTCTTTACGTATCTGAAAAAAGCGGCGACTGTCCGGGAGTTCTTGCCGAAGGAAGGCGCAGAGCTTCAGCGCTGGCTCCAAGAACGGGCCAAGGCTCAGGGTGTCAAGCTCGCGCCCGACGCCGCTTCGCTACTGATTGAGTTCGTCGGCAACGACGGCCGGGCCTTGGTTAACGAGCTACAAAAGTTAGCGGCGTATGCCGGCGGCCAAGGCTTGATCGAGGCTGAGGCGGTCCGGCTGCTGGTCGCCGACGACGGGGAGAGCTCGGTCTTTGCCTTTGTCGACGCGCTCGCAGCCCGTCAGCTGGCTCCGGCACTGGTGCTGCTGCGCGAGCTGCTTGCGGATGGCGAAGCGCCGCTTAAGCTGCTCTTTATGATTGGTCGGCAGATTCGGCTTCTGCTGCAGGTCAAAGAGCTGGTGGAGCAGCGGCTCCGGCCAGAGGCGATTGCTTCTGAGCTCAAGCAGCCGCCGTTTGTGGTCCGCAAGGCGGTGGATCAAGCGGGACGGTTCACAGCGCCGGCTCTCGTCCAGCTGCACGATCGCCTGCTAGAGCTTGACCATTGGTCTAAGACCGGGCGTATCGAAGGCGAGACCGCACTAGAGCTGCTGGTCGCGGAAACCTGTCAGTCCTCGCAGCCCCGGGCTGACGCGCGCCCTCGACGCTAGCGCAAGCTGCAGGGCTCGACAAGGAAGAAGCCCGCCACTCACTGCGAGTGGCGGGCTCCTGTATGAATTCGATGCGGCCTAGGCTGCGTTCGCCTTGTTGAACTTCGCCATGAGGCGGCTCTTGCGCCGTGCGGCGTTGTTCTTGTGGATGACGCCCTTGGACGCGGCCTTGTCGAGCTCGGCGCACGCTTGACGCACAGCCTCAAGTGTTAGCTCGGCGCCGGTGGTAACCGACTGCTCGGCTTTGCGAACGAATGTCTTGACGCGGGAGCGGACCTTCAGGTTGCGAACGCGCTTGCGCTCGTCGGCGCGCACGTGCTTCTGGGCGGACTTGGTATTAGCCAATGGAATGCCTCCAACTGTAAATATCGTTATAATGGCGTTGGTCGCCGCTAACGGGTGATTATAGCAAAACGTGAGGGGACACGCAACCACATGTCGCGAGCTTCTTCGCTGCCGGGGCAATCCGCACCATGGCGGTTTGTGCTGAATACCGGGGTTGTGATGCTTGGCACCGTGCTGAGCCGCGTGCTTGGCCTGGTACGCGAAGCTATTTTTTCGCGTCAATTTGGGACGAGTAGCGAAATTGGAGTGTTCGGGGCAGTGTTTGCTATTCCGGACCTGCTGTATCTGTTGATCATCGGCGGAGCCCTTGGCTCGGCACTGATTCCCGTCTTCGGCCGGCTGATTCAGGAGGGAGACGAGGAGCAGGCTTGGGAGCTCGCCAATACCGTTCTCACGCTGGCGTGTCTGGTCTTTGTCGTCATCGCCGTGGTGATTGCGATCTTCGCGCGGCCACTGCTTGCATTTACAGTGACACGCGGCTATGCCGACAATCCTGAGCTGCTGAACTTAGCGGTCCACCTGCTCAGGCTGATGTTGGTCCAGCCACTGCTGCTTGGCTTAGGCGGCCTGATGATGGCGCTGCTCCAATCCTTCGAGCGCTTCGCCCTGCCGGTTATCGCCTCCAACGTGTACAACCTGACGATCATTGTAGCCGCGTGGCTCTTCGCCCCTCGCTGGCGCACCGATGCACTTGCCTGGGGGGTTGTGGTAGGCGCGCTGTTATACTTCGTGATGCTTATACCGCCAGTTGTTCGAGCCGGTATGCGCTTTCGGCCCTCGCTCAACCTTGGGATGCGGGAAGTACAGCGCGTGGGGCAGCTGCTAGCACCGCGTGTGATCGGCCAGGGCGCCCTCCAGATCAATATCATCGTGATCGCCTCGCTGATTAGCTTGCTGACCGCGGAGGCGCAAGCCGCGAATCGCTATGCATACCAGCTGTTGATGCTGCCACACGGCATTATCGCGTTGAGCATGGGGACCGTCCTCTTTCCCCGCCTCGCACGCCTCTTCTCCGCCGGTCAGATGGAGGCGCTGCGGGATGCGGCGCTCCAAACGCTGCGGCTGGTCCTCTGGTTAGCGGTGCCGGCGGCGATTTTGTTCGCGGTGCTCCACGTTCCAATTGTGCGGCTTTTGTTCCAACGGGGTGAGTTTAACGTCGAGTCCCTGCTTCTAACGGGGCGGGCCTTGTTCTTCTATACACCGGGGGTGATTGGCCTTGCAGGTGTTGAGATCGTTATTCGCACCTTTTATGCGATGGAGGATACGCTGACCCCGGTGATTGTGGGCGTGCTAACGATCGCGCTGAATGCGGTACTTGCATGGAGCTTGATCCGCTTCCTGGCAGCAGACCTTGGTCTGATCGCGCTGTCGTACAGCCTGACCAACGTTCTGGAGTTCGTGGTGCTGCTCGCCATGCTGCGCCGTCGGCTGGCGGGGTTTGGCAATACCATGGTCCTGCGGTCGGGGATTGCGCTCGCAGCTAGCTCGATCGCACTTGCGCTTACCTTGATTGCGGCCGTTCGCCTGGCGGAACCCTACGTTCCGGGCATTACGTTTGTGACGTCGTACGGGAGGGGCGGCGATTTCTTCTGGCTCGCCGGTGCTCTGACGCTGATTGTCGCTGCCGGACTCACGGTCTATGTCGCGGTTAGTGCAGCGCTCGGGGCCCCCGAGGTACGCGAGCTGTGGTCCGTGCTACGCCAGCGCACAGGACGCTAGCGCTTTTCTCCTACAATACCTGTATGAATACTGATATTCTGATCGTAGGGGCTGGCCTCGGCGGGCTGGCAGCGGCCGTTCGGCTCCGCGCCGCCGGCTTTCGCGTGCGCGTCCTCGAAAAGAACGAGCGTGTTGGCGGCAAGATGAACGTCGTGCGCGCAGCTGGCTATACCTTCGACACGGGACCATCGCTATTTACAATGCCCTGGGTTGTTCGCGAGCTGTTTGCGGCCGTAGGCCGTGACGCGGACGCTGCGCTCGAGATCGTGCCGGTCGATCCCGTGTGTCGTTATGTCTGGCCAGATGGCACTCGCTGGGAACATCACGCATCTCTGCCTGGGCTGATGCATGAAATTACTCGTCTAGCACCCAACGACGCGGCCGGATTCTTCCGCTTCATGGCCTTTGCCGCGCGCATCTACGCCGCGACCGCGGAGCCGTTTCTGCTCAAGCCCTTTCGCGGCTGGCGGGATTTCGTCACGCCACGCTTTGTACGCGACGCACCAGCACTCGATCCGCTCCATACGCTCGACCAGGCGGTCCGGCGATACTTTCGATCGCCCTACCTGCGTCAAGTCTTCAATCGCTACGCTACGTACAATGGCTCGTCACCATATCGTGCGCCCGCCACCTTTGCAATCATTCCGTACATCGAGTTTGCCGAGGGCGGCTGGTACCTTAAGGGTGGAATGTACTCGTTGGCCGAGGCACTGCTCCAACTGGCCCTCGATCTAGGGGTGGACGTCGAGACCAACGCGGAGGTCACGGAAGTGCAGGTGACGAACGGGCAAGTTTCCGGCGTGAGGCTAGCCCAGGGGCGCGAGATCCGGGCTGAGCGTGTCGTTCTGAACGTTGATGCGCTCCATGCGCTGCGGCATTTGGTTGCGCCCGAGCATCGTCGGCACTGGACCGACCGACGTATCGACCGGTTCGAGCCCTCCTGTTCCGGCTTCGTACTGCTCCTGGGCATCGACCACGATTATCCCGATCTGGCGCATCATAATATTTTCTTCTCGCCAGACTATCCGGCCGAGTTCAAGGCCATCTTCGATCTGCACGTACCCGCGCCCGATCCCACGATCTACGTTGCTGCTACTGTTCGAAGCGACCCGCATCATGCTCCCGCCGGGGGTATGAATCTGTTTGTGCTGGTGAACGCGCCGGCAACCAACGGGCGCTTCGACTGGGAGCGCGAGGCAGGGGGCTATCGCGACCTGGTGGTGCGTGTGATGGAACGGCGTGGACTGCCGAACGTGGGCCAATATATCCGGTTCGAGCAGCGGATCACACCGCTGGATTTTGCGGAGCACTATCACGGGTGGCGTGGCGCCTTGTATGGACCGTCGTCAAACCAGCCGCTTGCTGCGTTTCTGCGCCCGCCAATTGTCTCGCCGGACGTTCGGAACCTGTATTTTGTCGGCGGTGCGACGCATCCCGGCGGTGGTATCCCGCTTGTGCTGCTCTCCGGTCGGGCTGTCGCGCACGCGATTGGCGCCGCGACAGCGGGAGCAAAAGGTCTGGCGCCCGGCAACGCTTTACATAAAAGTTAAGGCATTTTTACCCCTACTGTGTCTCCGTGGGCAACTTTTTCAGCTGGTTACTGTTGTATCGTAAAACGCCGATGCATATATTGATCGTAGGTCGTAGGTGTGATATAAGATATGATATAGCCCTGAGAACATACTGGTGAAAGAATAGTTCAGGGTCCAGATATCGAAAGCCCGTGCATGCGAGCGGCGAATGCCCATACGTAGTTATGTTTGAATGGGCTTGCCCGTAAATGACGCGAAACGTGAAGCCCGGAGGCGGAACGAGGATCGTCATACGTAAGCGCTCAATTTCAGAGTTGGCTCGAAAGTGCTACGCGTGTAGCCCCCTCTGAAATAGTTGCTGTACAAGCAAAGCAGGCATCTCGACAGCAAAGCTCGCACGATTGACAGATATAGAGAATGAGGTCATCGTTCGAGCGAAGCTTGAGCAGAAAAGCTGGTGGCGAATCGCCAATACAAACCGAGCACTGCGTCAAGATACTGTTGAGTAGATATTTGAACACGAGCTAGGGACAGACCAGCATTGTTCCAGGGCTTTTATTTGTTCTCGTTCCCGTGCGCGGCACTAGCCGGCACGGGATTTTTGCATGTAGGCAAATTGCGGAGCGAGCCAGCACCCCATGAGCCATCCCTTGCGGTTCAACGGGTTGCCGAAACTGCCAGCTCTGCTCCAGTGCTCAGCACGTCTCCTACCCGACGTTCGGCTGCGGTATAAAGGTTTCAACACCAGCGTGTGCGCCTCGCTTTTGTATTTGCCGCGTATGGTTTACTATGCAGCAGCCAACAAATTACCTGACCATATCGGCTATGATCGAACGACGTAGCCATGGTAGGAGGACGAGAGATGCGACTTGTAACGTTTGTCGGACGAGAGACGATGGTCGGAGCACTGCGTGATAACGACGTGATTAGCTTGGGGAGCATCGCTCCCGATATGCTCTCGCTGATCGAGCTGGGGCAATCAGGTCTTGAGCAGGCACAGCAGTTCGTCGCCCGGTCCTCGAGAGCCGACATCGTTCCCCTCAGCGAGGTAAAGCTGCTCGCACCAATACCGCGTCCGCGGAAGAACGTCTTTTGCCTCGGCATGAACTACGCCGAGCACGCACGGGAGTCAATGCGGGCGAAGGGCCTGCCAGAAACCCTGCCCGAGCATCCGGTCATCTTTACCAAGGCGGTTACAAGCGTTAATCATCCCGAAGCGGGAATTCCCCTCGATCCAGAGATTACCGGGCAGCTGGATTGGGAAGTCGAGCTTGCTTTCATTATCGGGAAGCGCGGCAAGAACATTAAGCGTACCGACGCAATGCAGTACGTCTGGGGCTACACAATTATCAACGACATCTCTGCACGCGATCTTCAGAATCGCCACCAGCAGTTCTTCAAGGGCAAGAGCCTGGACGGCACTTGCCCAATGGGTCCCTGTATTCTTACTGCGGACGAGGTGCCTAATCCGGCCGAGCTCGGGCTACGCCTGCGCGTTAATGGCGTAACCAAGCAAGACAGCACTGCGGCTGACCTGATCTTCGATATCCCGACGATTATCGAGACGTTGTCGCTGGGTCAAACTTTGGAGCCAGGCGACATCATCGCCACTGGGACGCCGAGTGGCGTTGGGATGGGAATGACGCCGCAAGAATGGCTCAAGGTCGGCGATCTGGTCGAGGCGGAAATCGATCGGATCGGCGTGTTGCATAATACCGTCGTACGGGCATAGCGCCAGCAATGCCCGCTCGCAGGCATATCGTTAGAGGTTAGGCTCGCCTTGTGCAGCGTGCTACAATGAGCGGGTCCCAAGCCAAGATCCGAATGCGGCCCGGAGGCGAACGTAATGGGTGAAAACCAGGGGCGTGTGTCGCTCTTTGTCACCTGTATCATCGATCAAATGTATCCTGAGATCGGCGATGCGGCGACGACGGTGCTGGAGCGTCTAGGCATAACAGTCGACTTTCCGGTCGAGCAATCGTGCTGTGGACAGCCCGCCTTCAACTCGGGCTTTTGGGACGAGGCACGGGTGGTGGCTGGGCGGAACTTGGAAGTGCTGCGCGGCGTTGGCAACGTGGTTACGCCTTCCGGATCGTGTGCCGCGATGATGCGTCACGGATATTTGGAGCTGTTCGCAGACCACCCAGAGCTGCACGCGGCCGCGCTCGAGCTTGCGGGCCGCACCTATGAGTTTTCCGAGTATCTGGTTGATGTGCTCGATGTAACCGACGTGGGCACCCGTTTTCCCGCCACCTTTACGGTGCACGATGCGTGTCATGGCTTGCGCGGGTTGGGCATCAAAGCACAGCCACGCGAGCTTGTGCTGGGCATCGAGGGCGCGCGAATGGTGGAGCTGCCCGACGCAGAGCGCTGCTGCGGCTTTGGCGGTCTTTTTGCGATTAAGCTGGGCCATATCTCAGAGGCGATGGCCGCGGATAAAACTGCTGCGATCGAGAGTACCGGCGCCGACTGGGCCGTGACCTGTGATGCTAGCTGCATGACCCAAATCAACGGGCGCTTGAGCCGCGAAGGCGCCCGCTGTCGAACCTTGCATATTGCACAGGTGCTGGCGGGGGACACCGGCGGCGCGCTGCAAGGGAGTGAAGGCTAATCGAGGCGGCTACGTGCGTGCAGGATACGCGCTCGCCGTCGTAAAGCGAAAAGGTCACCATGGCCACGCAACCTCTTACATTCTACGAGCGGGCTGATCTTGCGCTCAACGACGCGCAGCTCAAGGTCGCGCTTGACCGGGCGACGACCCGGTTTGCGCTGCAGCGTCAGACGGCGCTTTCGACGCTGCTCAACAGCGACGAGGTACGCGCCCGCGCCCGCGCCGCGCGTGCCCGCGCGTTGGCGCAGCTTGACCGATACCTCGAGCAGCTGGCGGCAAATGTCGAGACTGCGGGTGGATACGTCCACTGGGCGTGGGATGCAGCCGAGGCCCGCCAGATCATCACGGACCTTTGTCGGGCCAAAGGCGTACAGCGGATTGTCAAAGGGAAGAGCATGGCGTCCGAGGAGATCCACCTCAACCATGCCCTGGAGGAGGCCGGCTTTACGGTAGTCGAGACCGACCTTGGCGAGTACATTATCCAGCTGGCGGGTCAGACGCCTTCACACATTATCGCGCCTGCAATCCACTGGACCAAGGAGCAAGTTTCGGATCTGTTTCACCGCAAGCTTGGGGCGCCCCAGACGGACGAGATTCCGGCGATGGCACGGACGGCGCGCGAGTCACTGCGGAGCGAATACTTACGGGCCGACATGGGTATTACCGGCGTCAACTTTGGCGTCGCCGAGACAGGCACGCTCGTGCTGGTCGAGAACGAAGGCAACGGTCGGCTATCTTCGACCACACCGCGGATCCATGTCGCGCTGATGGGAATCGAGCGGACTGTTGCGACGACGGACGATCTGCTGCCGCTGCTGCAGGTGTTGGCACGCTCGGCTACGGGCCAGAAGATCAGTGTCTACACGAACCTGCTTACGGGGCCGGGTCGACCGGGAGAGCCTGACGGTCCAGAGGAGCTCCACCTCGTGCTGCTGGACAACGGCCGGTCGCGCATCCTCGGCTCCGAGTATGTCGAGACGCTCTACTGCATTCGCTGTGGTGCGTGTTTGAATGTTTGTCCGGTGTATGGCGAGATCGGCGGCCATGCCTACGGGTCGGTCTATCCGGGTCCGATCGGCGCCGTGCTGACTCCAAACCTGGATGATTTAGACGACGACAACGGGTGGCTGCCCTACGCCAGTACGCTCTGTGGTGCTTGCCAGGAGGTCTGCCCGGTACGCATTCCGCTGCCGGATTATCTGCTCAAGCTTCGGCGTGACAAGGTGAATAAGCTGGGCGCATCACTCGGCGAACGGCTGGCGATGCGGGCTTGGCGAATCGGGATGACCTCGTCGAAGCTGTATAAGATTGGTGGAACGGTGTCGCGGGTTGGCCTCAAGATGCTGGCGCGACGACGCAAGATTCGGCGGCTGCCTCCGCCCTTCGACGCCTGGACGCATGGACGCGATTTTCCAGCCTTTGCTCAGCAGAGCTATCACGAGCGTCGCGCGGAACGAACTATGGCAGCCGACAAGAACGTTTCTGGCGAATGCAGCTAAGAGGTGTCGGTCAGGCGACTGTGCGAAGGACCGAGGACAATCCATGAATGATTCACGCTCACAAATTCTCGCGCGCATCCGCGGCAGCCTCGCGGCCAATGGCGGCCTGCTTGAGCAACAGGGACTGGCCTACCTGCCGCCACATCCCCACGGCCCGTTCGTCGCGACCGATCTCGAGCCGGTTAGTCAGTTCGAGGCCGAGCTATCGGCGCTGCACGGCCATGTCTATCTCTGTGACGGCCCCGCTGCAGCGCTCGAGCAGATTCTTGAGCTGCTGCACGCTATTGGCGCTCGCGAGGCGCTAGCATGGTCGGCCGAAAATATGCCACTGCCGGAGTTGCTGCCGCGGTTGAGTGAGCAGGGCATTCGTGTGGTCGAGCCGGGGGTGCTGGGTGCGGACCGTCGTGCACGATATAACGATCTGGAGCCGATCCCGGTCTGCATCAGCGGTGCCGACGCTGCGATCGCGGAGAGCGGCACGCTGGTCGTCGTGAGTGGCGGTGGGCGTGGCCGCCTCGCGTCGCTGATGGCGCCGATGCATATTGCGCTGCTGTCGGCAGATCGGATCGTGCGTACGTTGCCGGATGCGTTCGATCTGCTGCGCGAGCAATTCGGCCCCGGCTTGTTCCGTGACCGTTCCAATGTTACGCTGATCACGGGGCCGTCGCGAACTGCCGACATCGAGCTAAGCTTAACGCTGGGCGTCCATGGGCCGCGTGACATCCATGCAATTGTTATCCGCTGACGAATTGTCATCACATTGCTGCCAGTAAGGAGTTCCACGGTATGACCACGCTTCGCTGGGGAGTTCTCGGCGCCGCCAACATTGCCCAGAAGCAGGTAATTCCTGCTATTCAAGCCTCGAGTAACGGCCGCGTAGTGGCGATTGCCAGTCGGGACCCTGCCCGCGCCGAACGCGCGGCGCAGGTGGCGGGCATTGCCAACGTCTTCGACGACTATGCTGCTCTGCTTGCCAGCGACGAGGTTGACGCTGTTTATATTCCGCTTCCCAACAGCGAGCACCGGCGTTGGACAATCGCAGCGGCCGAGGCGGGCAAGCATATTCTGTGCGAGAAGCCACTTGCCCTCAACGCTTCAGAGGCGGAGGAGATGGTGTCCGCAGCTCAGCGTGCTGGCGTCGTTCTGGCCGAAGCATTTATGTATCGGCATCACCCGATGGTGCAGACGGTGCTGGAGATGCTGCACCAAGGCGTTATCGGCGATTTGCGGGTGGTGCGCAGCACATTTACGTTTAACGTCGTCGACGAAGCAAACATCCGATTGAGCAGCGATCTAGGTGGCGGCGCGCTCATGGATGTCGGCTGTTACGGGGTCAATCTCGCGCGACTGGTCACAGGGACGGAACCGACCTCGGTTGCGGCAGTCGCAGAGTACGGAGCTTCCGGTGTCGATGAGTCGTTCGCGGGTGTAATGCGTTTTACCCCAAGTGGCCACCCAGCCGTGCTCGCGCAGTTCGATGTTAGCGTGCGGGCAGCAGGTGGCCCGGGCTATGAGCTGATCGGCAGCAGCGGAAAGATCGTCATTCGCCAGGGCTTCCGACCAAATGCCGAGGACGAGGGCGAGATCCAGCTGCATCAGAACGGCGATATTTCGCGGATTTTTACCGATCCCGTCGACCAGTACCGCCAGATGGTGGAGGATGTTGCCAAAGCCATATTGGGAATTCGTCCGCTCGCGTATCCAGCTCAAGACGCGGTCGCGAATATGCGGGTTATCGACCGCCTACGGGCTGCGGCTGAGCAATTGCGAGGTTAAGGACGCAGGATCGAGGCGAGGGGCGAGGGGGTAGTGGAAGGAAACACGTCGAGCGTTCCGCCGAGCCTGCTGTGGCCGGCGGGACATGACCGTGACGCACGTAGCCAGGGACTAACCGAGCAGCAGGCGCTCGACCTTGGGCTAGAGCTCCTGGTACGAGAGCTAGACTGGACGAGCCGCCACGCCCGCTTTGTACGCGGTGCATTCATGGCTCTCGTAGCGGATCCGGCGGTGATCGTCTACCGCCAAGCGGTTGCCGCCGAGCTGCGGGCGCAACCCGGGCTCCGCTCGGCCTTGGCCGCACTGCTGCCAAGTCTAGCGGAGCTGGCACAGCCGCGTAGCGCCATATGGGCGCAGGACTCGCCGCTGCTCCTTGTACCGCCGCGACTGTCTGACCTCGAGCTGTACGTTAGCTGCCTAAATGAGCTGAGCGCCGCGCTTGGCGGCTTTGATCTACGCTCAGAGGGCTTGCGCACGCTTCGTGATTACGTAGAAGCAACACGCGCAGCTGAGCAGTTTCAGGCGTTATTAGTTGAGCTTCCGGCCCTCAGGGCACAGCTGGACCAAATTGCCAGCGTCACCGTCGGCGTTAATCTCGACCGGGATCTGCGTCCCCACTCGGCAACCCTGGTTGCTCTCAATCGCGAGCCCTTTACTGGGCCGCGCAGCATGGTCCACCGACTTTTTGGACGCGCCATGCAGTCCAGCCTTCCGAGCACGACCGCGCTACGGCATGTGGCAGAGCGATCGGCCGAGATGGATCCGCTGTCTCGCGATTTGGAGAAGGTGCTGTCCGAGGTCGTACAGCCTGTGGCCACGGGCTTGGAGCGTTACCAGCGCATCTACGCGCGACCCTTGGCAGCACTGGAGCCGGAGCTTGCCTTCTATCTCGGCGTCGCGGCCCTTGCCGACAAGCTTGAGATGGCGCAGCTGCCGACGTGTTTGCCGACCGTCACATCCGCAACCCATACTCTCGACGACGCATACAATCCGGCGCTGGCTGTACAGCTTGTTCGTCCCGCCTCGGCTAGCGGTCAGACTTCCGATGCGGTTGTTGTCAACTCCGTCGATTTCGCCATGGGACGCATTGTCCTCCTTACAGGGCCGAATCGTGGCGGCAAGACAACCTACTTGCGAACAATCGCGCTCAATCAGGTGCTCTTTCAGGCGGGTGGATACGTGGCGGCGCGCTCAGCACAGATGGCGCCGGCGGACGCCGTGTTGACCCATTTCCCGCCTGTTGAGGATAGCGAGCCCGGCGGCGGACGGCTGGACAACGAAGCGCGGCGGCTGCGGGAGATGTTTGCTCGGGCCACGCCACGCAGCCTATTGCTCTTCAATGAGCCGTTGACGAGCACGAGTGAGCGCGAAGCTCATAACCTCGCCAGCGACATACTGCGGGCGCTCCGCCTCCTCGGGGCTCGCTCCGTGTTTGTGACGCACTTGCATAGCCTTGCGTCCGACGTAGCCGCCCTGAATAGCGAGGATGGTGCGCTGATTGTCAGCTGGGTTGCCGGGGTCAGCGATGATACAACCCGCACGTATCGCATTCGCCCTGGCCTGCCGACCGCACGTTCTCATGCCGCGACGATTGCCGAGCAGCATGGGATTACCTTCCAGCAGCTGTCGCAGCAGTTGCTCGAGCGTGGGGTCAACTACAGCAGTGGGGAATAGAGCCTGCGCGGCCGCTGGGCCGTGGCACCATTGCCATGTACGTGAACCGCTTTGGTTGTGTCGCTATGACCCCGGCGTTCATGATTCACAAAAGTTCCTGTATCTGCCGGCGGCGCTAGGCGAGCGATCGCTCACTCAGCCTGGTTCCAGGATTTGCCCATATAGCACTGGGGGAGAGGGCCGACGGCGGACGAAGGTAGCCAAGCGCCCGCACATCTTCTCGCTAGGAACCAAAGGACGATTGCCTGGAGTAGCTTCCACCCTCCATGCTTCGGCGAATTCTCGTCAGCGCGGTTTAGCAAGCTCCGCGACCGCCGTCTTCCCTTTTAGCGTCTCTCGTTCCGCGTGGTGTTCTGCATCACGAAGCATACCCTCGTAGCCTTGGTGCATCAGCCGCACTTCCAGCTCGGCGCGGGGTCCATTCGACCTGATCGTATTCAAACGGCAAGTAGACGCGCACGTTATGATGTGTATCGAGTATAACGCCACCCACATCATGGACTATCATGACAAGTGGTAGAAGACGAGGAGACGGTGCGATGAGTGTCAGAATCTTTTTTCCCGAGACCATGCAGCTGGACTATCGCGTGCTTGAAGCGGACGACCCGGAGGCGCCGCAGCTGATCATGCACTCCCCTTCGTTGGATGGCACGCTGCATATCTCTGACGAGGGCGCTTCCCATGCTAGCTTCGCGTTGACGCTGGACGAAGCTCGTGAGCTTGACCAGCTGGTTCGACGGATCTTCGATCGTATCCTACGTGAGGCTATCTAGCGCATCCTGATGGCCTGAACAGGGTGGGGTGAGCGCAAGATCCTGCCGATGCGTAGCGGTTCGCTCCAAACTGTTGGGCAAGGCGACGCGAGGCTGCGAGCTCGTTGCTGGTGCTCCTTGGCCCCGGGTTTGAACAAAGCGTAGCCGTTCGGGCCGAACGGTGATCCCACAGCTCCTAGCCACCCAGGAGCTCGCGCAGCAAGCTCTTCCAACGCTCGACGTCAATAGCGTAGCAAACGTCGATGTTGGGCGGTCGTTTCAACACTTCAAAGCGGTCGACGACGGTCATCCCCCGCGTCAGCTCGCTTTGTGTTTCCACGTCGACATAGTGGGTTTCACGCACGGTGCAGATCGTGGGGTCAAGGGCGATCGACATGGCGACCGGGTCGGGCTGTGTGAGGCCCGCTTCGTGCAACCATTCGGTACTTGCACGATAAGCAGCAGCATTACAATCGACGGCCAGCTCCGCAATCGGCCCAAGTGTACGAATGTCGTCCAGCTCCACACGGGTAAGCACGGCGTTGCCAAGCGAGTGCTCATGGCCAATCATCAGCACCGGCATGCTGGAGTGAAAGACAATCCGCGCAGCCTCAGGATCGCACCAGATGTTATATTCAGCCGCCGGGGTAATGTTTCCGATCGTGTTGGCAGCGCCGCCCATAATATAGCACTGCTGGACTTGCCGTGCCATCTCCGGCGCTTTGATTAAAGCGGCTGCAACGTTGGTCAGCGGGCCTAGAGTCACCAGTGTGACGTGCCCCGCGTATTCGCCGATGAGCTTGATCAGCGCGTCCACCGCGTGAAGGCCGGCTGGCTGAAGCCTTGGGGGCGCGAGGTTCAAATCGCCCATGCCGTCGTGTCCATGGAAAAAGGTCGCGTCGCTGGCGGGCCGCAGCAGCGGTTTGGCGAGACCAACATAGACTGGCGCATCGGCATTACAGCGCTCGACGACCGTCAACGCATTGCGCGTCGCCTGCTGGACGTCGACGTTGCCCGCGACGCTAGTGATTCCGACTACCTGAACATCCGGCGCGCGCAGAGCCATCATCAGCGCTACAGCGTCATCGGAGGCGGTATCCGTATCGATGACAAAGATCCGTTTAGGGTCGCTCATAACAGCCTGCCACTCCTATTTGCCCGTACTTGCAGCATTATATCGGGGCCTGCAATCGAACCATTTGTAGATGGCCATGCCCTCCTCCAAATCTTGCCGCGTCGCGGTGGGCGTTGAGCTACGTGTTCGGCGTGTTGACGCCCTTCTTAATTCGGGCCATACTACCCCATGGGTTGAACGAGAAACGCATCAAGGAGGTCGTGTGCCCCAGTCTATACAAACATTTCGCCTCGACAATGGTCTGAGCGTGGTGGTCGAGTCAATGCCGCATCTGCGGTCGGCTGCCTGGACGCTGCTCGTTGCGGCAGGATCTGCGACCGATCCTGATGGCCAGAGTGGGGCGGCACAGGTGCTGAATGGCATGGTTTATCGTGGCGCTGGCGAGCGTGATGCTCGCCAGCTCTCAAATGCCTTGGACGACCTCGGTGTTCAGCGCGGCGGCGGTGTTGGTGTGGAGTACACCACGCTGAGCGGAGCGCTGCTTGCGGATGACCTCGAAAACGCGCTGGCACTGTATGCGGATATCGTGCGGCGCCCGCAGCTGCCTGAGGCAGAGCTTGATGCCGAGCGAGCACTGGCGTTGCAAGCAGTCCAGTCACTCAACGATAATCCAACGCAACGCTTGTTCGTGGAGCTTGGTAAAGCTTATTTCCCGGGGCCGTTCGGCCGGTCGACACTTGGCGAGGTCGAGGAGCTCCAGCGGATCGACCATGGCTCGTTGCAGCGTGACCATGCTGCGCGCTACCGTCCCGAGGGTGGTGTCCTCGCCGTCGCGGGAGGTGTCGAGCCTGAGCGCGTGCGCGAGATTGCCGAGCGTTTATTCGGGGATTGGCAAGATGCGCCGCCGATGCCGCCACAGCCACAGGTGCGGACGGAACCTTTCTACCAACACTTGCCGCAGGATACAAACCAGACCCAGATCGCGGTCGCCTATCCCTCGCTGGCCCTCGCCGAACCCGATTACTACCATGAGCGACTCGCGTTAAATGTCTTGTCTGGGGGTATGGCCAGCCGTTTGTTCACGGAGGTTCGCACCAAGCGCGGCCTGGTGTACTCGGTCTTTGCGGCGCCGCGCGTCTATCGCAGCCTTGGCCTGGTGCTGGGCTATGCCGGTACACAACCCGATCGGGCTCAGGAGTGCATCGAGGTGCTTCTGGATACGCTGCAGCGCATTAGCGAGGGGGTTACCCAGGAGGAGCTGGACCGAGCCCGGACGGGGCTGCTGGCTGCTCTGGTAATGCAGGGCGAGTCGACCGGCGCGCGCGCTGGGGCTATGGCTAGCGACCTGTTCCTGATTGGACGGCCACGTTCGTTAGACGAAATTCGCGGCGCCATCGACGGTGTGACGCGCGAGTCGCTGAATGCCTACTTAGCGCAGCACCCGCCCCATGATTTTGCCGTTCTGACGCTCGGTCCCTCCCCGGTTGAAGTTGCAAGCGCGGTCTAGCACCGACGGGTGACGCCGCAGATGATAGCTTAGAAGGAAGAACGATGCGCTACGATCAGCACGTACTACCAAATGGTCTGACAATTGTTGGCGAATATAACGAGGACGCCCAATCGATGGCGGTTGGGTTCTTTACCCGCACGGGCTCGCGCGACGAGACGCCCGAGATTTCGGGTGTGAGCCATTTCCTTGAGCACATGATGTTCAAGGGCAGTGAGCGCCGCTCGGCGGAAGAGGTCGATCTTGAGTTTGACGCGATGGGTGCCCGCTACAACGCGTTCACATCGGAAGAAAATACTGTCTACTATGGAGCGGTTCTGCCGGAGTTCCAGGAGCGCCTGATCGATCTCCTGACCGATATGCTGCGGCCAAGCCTCCGCCAGGATGACTTTGATACCGAGAAAAAGGTCATTCTCGAAGAGATCGCGATGTACAAGGATCGCCCGCAGTTCACGGTGTATGTTTTTGCGCGCGAAACGTATCACCATGGGCACCCGCTGGGCAACAGCGTCCTCGGCTCGACTGAGAGCATCACGGCGCTCGAGCGCGACCAGATGCTGGCCTATTTCCGGCGACGGTACGCGCCCAACAATATGGTCGTCGTGCTCACGGGTAAGTACGACTGGGATGCAGCCGTCAAGCAGATCGAGCAAACCTGTGGTGGTTGGGAGCAGGGCGACGCATCGCGCACCATTACGCAGCCTGATGCCTTGGAGCTGGAGCGGATGCAGCCCGATTCCAAGCGTGACCGGGTTTATCTCGCCGCGGTTGCGCCCGCGCCTTCAGCCCAAGACGCTACTCGCTACGCTGCGGAGGTCCTGGCCGAGGCACTTGGCGGTGGTGAAGGCTCGCGCTTGTACTGGGCGCTGGTACACCCCGGCCTTGCCGACAGTGCCAACATGGACTACAGCGGTGAAGATGGAGCGGGAGCCTTTTACGTCTACGCAAGCTGTGATCCTGAGCGTACGACCGAGGTGATCGATCTGATCCGTGCTACGCTCGCCACCGCCCAAAATGATGGCCTGAGCGACGACCAGATCGCACGTGCGCGGCGGAAGCTTGCTTCTGCCCTGGTGCTGCGCGCCGAAACGCCGATGGGGCGGCTGGTCACAGTCGGCTTTGATTACGTGTATCGCAAGCGGATCGAGCCGCTCAACGAGTCAGTTGATCGGCTGCTGGCGGTAACCAACGAGGACGTCGCGGCGCTGCTCCATGAGCGGGCGTTCGAAAAGCTGACGCTCGTCGGCTATGGCCCGCTGGCAGAGGCAAGCTAGACCGATCAGCTATGGCCAATGATCAATGCGGCTCCGATGCGGCTGTCGCCTGATCATTGGCCGCCGGTACCTACTGTGCACGAGCCACGTTTGGTGAAAATCAGCAAGTATCTCAGCAAGCATCTCCGGCACCAGCCGGAACGCCTCGGGCTAACACTGGCGCCGGGCGGGTGGGTGCCGGTCGATGCGCTGCTCGAGGCGGCCGCCCGGAATCGCTTTCCGATTACGCGCGCGGAGCTTGATGCCGTTGTCGCTCAGAACGATAAGCAGCGCTTTGGCTTCGATCCCACGGGTACACTGATCCGAGCGCACCAAGGCCACAGCGCGCAGGTCGACCTGGACCTCGAGCCGGCTGAGCCGCCCGGACAGCTCTATCATGGTACTGCGGAAAAGTACGTCGACGTAATCCTGCGCTCGGGCCTGCTCAAGATGCGCCGGCACCATGTCCACCTCTCGGCCGACCTCGCGACCGCCCAACGGGTGGGCGCGCGGCGCGGTCCACCGGTCGTATTCGTGGTCGATGCCGCTACGATGGTGCACGATGGCTACGTCTTCTTTCGCTCAGAGAACGGCGTGTGGCTGGTGGACCATGTTCCGGCCGTGTATCTCCGACGCGCCTGACGACCAAGACCTTCCTCAAGCGTGCGTTCTCTCCTGAACCACTCCATCTGCTCGTCCTTGCATGTCAGCACGGTGGCGAATGTTGAGCGCAGCCCTCGCTGGGATCACGTCTCCAACAAGCCGCTAGTGTGACCGTAGGTGTCACACCGACCGGCGATGATGGTGAGGCAAACGGGACCTGCGGAGCCCGCTGCGGGCCCGGAGTGATCCTGCGACGTGGAGCTGTTTCGGTCGTTGGAAGTGGGAGTTCGAAGGAGGATCGTCTATGTGGAACTTAGAAGAGACCGAGCGCCTCGTACTGTATATGCTGCCAATTACCGTGGTAGCGGCTGCTCTTCTGCTGCTCTGGATGAGTGCAAGCTTAAAGCCCGAGCGTCTAAGTCATACGTTTGCCGCAAGCGTCCCGACACCCCTAACACTGCAGCGCCCATAACGGGCCAATCGCCGCGTCGAGGGGAGATACCCTGCCGACGCGGCGATTGGGCTTGAGCCTACCCCGTGTTTCGAAGTCCGGCGGCGATACCGTTAACTGTCAAGAGGACCGCCTCTTCTAGCGTCGGGTCGGACGTTGCACCGTCACGGAGGCGTCGCAAGAGCGCAATCTGGATATAGCTCAGTGGATCGACATACGGGTTGCGCCGTTGAATCGAGCGCTGGAGCGTCGGCGTTCGGTCTAACAAGCGCTCGACACCGGCAATCGCGCATACCGCACGCTCTGTGCGCGCATACTCATCGGCAATGCGCTGCCACATTCGAGCGCGGACGGCCCGGTCAGTCACCAGCTCTGAATACAGCTCGGCGATATGTAGGTCCGCCTTGGCCAGCACCATTTGGGCATTGTCCAACGTGGTTCGCCAAAATGGCCACTCGTGATACATCGTTTGCAGCAGGACAAGTCGTTTATCGCGATCTTCTGCAAGGTAGGCTTCGACCGCCGTGCCCAATCCGTACCAGCCCGGCAATGTATGCCGGCTCTGCATCCACGCAAAAACCCACGGGATTGCGCGGAGGTCTTCGAGCCGGTCGCTCTGCTTCCGTCTCGCTGGTCGCGAGCCGATTTTCAGGCTGCTTAGCTCGTCGATAGGCGTCGCGCCATGGAAGTATGGTAGAAAATCCTGGTCCTCGACCAGCCCGCGATACGCGCCAAACGCGTGCTCGGCTAGTTCCCCGACTGCGGCTTCCCACCTAGGATCCACCGCAGGTGTTGTATGCGGCGCGCTCGCGAGCAGCACTGCGCTCAGCACTTGCTGTAGGTGACGGGCGGCAATGCCGGGATGGCCGTACCGATCCGAGATGACCTCGCCCTGTTCGGTAAGCTTGAGCCGACCACGAACGGTACCCGCCGGCTGCGCCAAGATTGCGTGATTGGCCGGTCCACCCCCGCGGCCAATCGCCCCGCCCCTGCCGTGAAACAGCTCCAACGAGATGCCCGCGCGATCCGCAACCTCACACAGCGACCGTTGGGCACTGTACAATGCCCAGGAGGCGGGCAAGAAACCGGCAAGCTTGTTGCTGTCTGAGTAGCCGACCATCACCTCCTGATGGTTGCCGCGCAGCGTCAAGTGCTCGCGGTAGGCCGGCAGTGCAAACAGATCCTCCATGATTTGGGGCGCGTTGGCAAGGTCCTCGCGCGTCTCAAACAACGGGACAACGTCAAGCTGACTCCACTTGCCGCGGCTGTAGAGGGTCGCTTCCTTGGCAAGCAGCAGCACGGCGAGCAGGTCGCTAGCGCCCCTAGTCATACTGATAATATAGGTGTGGGTCGCATTGGGGCTAAATTGTTCCAGCACGGCATGAATCAGCCTAAATGTGGCAATCGTCTCGCGCGTTTCGTCGCTATAGCTAGGCCGCGCCGGAATCAACGGACGGCCACTTTGGAGCTCTCGGCTTAGCAGCGCCACCCGCTCCGCCTCGCTCAGGGCAGTGTAAGCATCGCAGACAGCGGCAGCGGCTAGAACTTCGGCGAGGGCCGTCGTATGGCGCTCGGAGTGCTGTCGAATATCCAAGGCCATCAGGTGCAGACCGAAGACCTCCACCTGGCGAATCACGTCGGCGAGCAAGCCATCGGCGATCGACTCACCCTTGTTTGCACGCAGGCTGCGGTCCATAATCCGGAGATCGTTCAGCAGCTCGCTCCCGGCGGCGTAGCGGGTTGGTGCGTCTAGGCCGGGATGCTCTCGGCCCCATGCCGGCTGGAACGACTGCGTGTAGGCAACACTGTTTTGCAGCTTTTCACGAATATAGCTGCAAAATTGCCGGTACGGCTCGAACGGCGTACGTCGTGCCAGCACCTCTGCCAGCCGTGGAAAATGGCGGGCATACTCGTCGAGCGTGGCCTGTAGCTCTGGGCTGCACGGAACGACGTGCAGTGACGGCGTCAGGTTTTGTCCCAAGTTCTCGATTGCCCCGGCATACTCGTGCAGCGCTCGCAGCCGCAGCAGCTTGAAGGTTTCCAGGGTCACCTCCGGCGTCACGTTCGGATTTCCATCGCGATCGCCGCCGATCCACGAGCCGAACCGCAGTACTGGCGGGACGTGCCAGGCGTGGTCGGGGTAGTGCCGCCGCAGGGCCTCGTGCAGGTCACGGTAAATATGGGGGATGATGCGCAGCAGTGTCTGCTCGCAGAAGTACAATCCTTTCTTAACCTCGTCTAACACCGTCAGCCGAACGTCACGCAGCTCGTGTGCTTGCCAGATACCGGTAATTTCGCTGCGCAGGCGGCCTTCGGTGTCGCGGCGTTCCCGGGGCAGCACGGTCGGCGCCTCCAGCTGATCAATCATCCGCGAAATATTGCGGAGCTTCTCGAGTAGTGAGCGCCGTCGCGACTCGGTTGGGTGCGCCGTGAAGACGGGCTTGACAACAAGATGGTCGAGCAGCTTCTGGATCTCATGGGCCTCGACGCCGTTCGCTCGCAGCTGCGCGATCGCATCCTCTACAGATTCTCGTACCGGCCGGTCCTCTGCCTCGCGCTGACGCAAAATGCGCAGACGCTCGTGTTGCTCGGCCAGATTGACAAGCCCGAAGTAGGTTGTGAATGCTTTGATAAGTGTATGGCTCTGTGCGAGGTCGAGACTGCTGACAAGTGATCCCAGCTCGTGCGCGGCGGCGTCAGACTCAGCGTTTCCTTGTTCATCGCGGGCCAGTTTCGCAAGCTCGCGAACGCGCTCCTCGAGCGCGAACGCATTCTCGCCTGCTTGTTCGCTGATCACTGTTCCTAGCAGGTCTCCCAGCAGGTGGATCAACTCGGACAGCGGCTCGCGGCCAATCCCATTCGGCATGATATGCTCCTCCGGATTCGACGACACCGCGCCGTGTCCCACGGCTCCCTGCCGCGTAGTTGAATCTTCCCACAGGTCGCGCCTTCATGCAAGGGAGCTTTTCCCCAGTGTTAAGCGACATTCGTCGGGTCATGCTATTCACACATTTGACGAAGTCGTGGCTCTTCGGTACCGTACACTAGACGATAATCAGAAAGGAAGACATATGCGCCTACGATTGATCGGGGCTGCTCTCTTGCTGCTGTTAGCGGCCTGCGGCTCCCCTACGAACAACGCTACGACGGCGGGTAATGCAACCGGTGCGACAGGTGAGCCCGCCACACAAGAAAGTGCGGCCGCCAGTGCCGTTCCTGCGCCGAGCGCGGCTGGCAGTGCCGCCGCGGCGGGTGGCGCGGATCCTGCATCACGTAACGACATGTACATGCAAGCGCCCGCGATGCAGATCGACCCCAACAAAACCTACACCGCGACGATTGAGACGACCAAAGGGACGATGAAGGCGGAGCTGTTTGCTAACGAAGCACCCAAGACCGTCAACAACTTTGTGTTTCTAGCGCGCGAAAACTTCTACCAGAATGTCAAATTCCACCGCATTATCGAAAACTTCATGGTGCAGACGGGGGATCCCACAGGGACCGGTACCGGCGGACCCGGGTACAAGTTTGAGGACGAGCCGATCGCCGAAGCGCGCAGCTACGAGCGTGGAACATTGGCAATGGCGAATGCTGGCCCCAACACGAATGGCTCGCAGTTCTTTATCGTTCATCAGGACTATCCGCTGCCCAAAAACTACACGATCTTTGGCAAGGTGACCGAAGGCCTTGATGCGCTCGACGCCATCGCCTCAACCCCGACTCGGTCGGGCCCAGGCGGCGAAAATTCGACGCCCACCGAGGATGTCCAAATCACCAATATCACAATTGAAGAGCAGTAGCAGAGCGACGGTCGATTCGATCTGCCGCTAGATCAGCAGGGGTGCGCCGCGGCGCACCCCTGCTGTCGTTGTGGCTGGCAATCACTCTGTACTGCCGTCCCTTTGAGGTTACCATGCTCTGAGCCAACTGGTCGCCAGTTCATGTGGATAACGCTCCAGCCAGCGACCGCCCTGCCAAAACCGCGTGGTCTGCTCCAGTGAATTAGAACCAGCGTTTTTGCACGACGTACTTGTTGTGAAACTCGTGGTCTGGGGCGGCAACGTAGAGGATGGTTTGGATCAAGCAGATGATGCCGATTGCAAACCAGCTTAGAAAGCCAACGCCAATCAACATGAGGGGAACACTGACCAAGCTTACCACCAGTAAGGTAATGCCCATCGCCGTGTTTCCAAGGTAAAACCCATGGACGCCGAGCCCGCCGAGAAAGAATGCAAACAGCGCCGCGGCGACCTTGCTCTTCTGCTCGGCATACTGTGGAGCGTATTGCGGAGCAATCTGTCCTTGGATTGGCAGCGGAGCCTGAGGTGGCATAGTGTACTGCTGAGGCTGAACTGGGTATTGCTGCGGCTGCTGGTAGGTTGGCTGTGACTCCGCGGATGGGTAGGGAGCGTACGGCGTGTTCGACGAGCCCGGCTGATAATCGGACATGAAATCTCTCCTGTTGTGCAAGCAAACCGATGATGGACGACGGTTGGCTGGCGGATACCTGCGTAGGCTTTGCTTGCTCCGTCGGTAGGCATGCAGGTGCCGTCATCTCGCATGATGATGGGCGGCCGCGTTACCTTGCGTTCCGGAATAGGCAAACCGAGTAAGGGGTGTTGACGATACGGGCCGTGTAAATCGTCCCGGCTACGCTAATGCTGTAACTGTTGCGGAGACTACACTACCCGCGTTCGAGCTCATACAAAGCCCGGAACGTGCGTTGCTGCTTACTCGAGCCGAGTCATTAAAGCAGACCCGTATCAAGGCGTTGATAGGGCATTAGTCAAGAGTCAGAATAGTACCCGACCATTGTAACGACTAGCCGGGTCGAGAGGACGGAGCGTAGCGAGCTGCTGCCGGATTACTCACTTGGTTCCAGTTAGCCATGGTCGTTGCGCCGTTTACGAAGTGCGCTTACACTTGAAGAGGCCCTCGGGGCTCAAATCAGGCTACACCGCCTGCACAGGAGCTTCGCCGATCTCGGAGGCGTGCCCACCTGAATCGGCACGCTCTCCCGTCGACCGTCCTGATCTGTTACGCCGTGCTATTGTGCCGGCGCACAACATACACTCGCTGGCACGGCACGAGGTTAAATCCACCGGATTCGTCCAGCCCCGCTTTGCAGATTTTGCACAAGCAGCTAATATCGCTAATCATATATGCCTGGCTCCACGAAGCTTTGGTTGGCCAAGGGTTACATGAGCGGCGTTTGTTGTCGTTTATTAGGAGGCGGACGCACATGCTTGAGCGGGTTGGCTTTATCGGACTAGGGATCATGGGACGGGGAATGGCAGGGAATTTGCTCACGGCAGGCTTTCCCCTGTCGGTCTGGAATCGGACTGCCGCGCGCATGGACGAGCTGGTTAGCGCGGGCGCAACGGCCGGCAAAAGTCCCGCGGATGTTGCGGCACATAGTGATGTTATCGTCACCTGTGTTAGCGACACCCCCGATGTCGAGGCAGTGCTACTCGGACCTGACGGCGTTATCAACGGGGCTCGGCCTGGATCGCTGGTGATCGACATGAGCACGATCAGCCCACAAGCAACTGAGGCGATCGCTGGGCAATTGGCTCAGAAAGGCATAGCGATGCTTGATGCGCCGGTGAGCGGTGGCGCCGAAGGGGCGGCACGTGGGACGCTCA
Organism: bacterium; assembly: GCA_016781525.1. Taxonomy (GTDB): domain Bacteria; phylum Chloroflexota; class Chloroflexia; order Chloroflexales; family Kallotenuaceae; genus LB3-1. The sequence continues at coordinate 30,292 of JADDQE010000079.1, forward strand.
GCATCATGATTGGTGGTGCAGCCGAGGATGTGGCACGAGCGATGCCGCTTTTCGAGGCGATGGGTAAGACGATTACGCACGTGGGCGGCACGGGTAGCGGTCAGACGGTGAAGCTCGTCAATCAAATTTTAGTCGTGGGCAACACGCTTGCAATGAGCGAGGCACTGCTCTTCGCTCAGGCTGGAGGCGTGGATCTACAGAAGGCTTTTGATGCGGTGAGCAAGGGCGCGGGCGGCAGCTGGATGTTCACCAACCGCGCTCCACAAATCATCGCACGCGACTGGCGGCCCGGCTTTACGGTCGACTTGCAGCAAAAGGATCTGCGGCTGGTCCTCGCGGCCGCCGACCAGCTCGGCGCCCCCCTGCTGGGAACGGGCACCGTGTTCAATTTGTACCGGACGCTCCAGTCGCGGGGTCTCGGCGCCGAGGGCAATCACGCTTTGATCAAAGCCTTGGAACACCTTGCAGGCTTTGAGGTCGGCGCTGCTGATGAGCCCGAGGCGTAAGTAGCATATCGTAGCGAGTCCGGTAGAGTCCTAAAATACGTTGCGCTCTCCGTGCTGTGGCTCGCCGAAGCGTGCAATCCGTAAATCGTCGATTGGCAAGGAGTGAGCGCGACCGTCGATGATCTCCTCGGCGATCAGCAGACCGGCCGCAGGTGAGTGCATAATGCCGTGCCCGCTGAAGCCGCTGATATCGACATAATTACTGAGCGAGGGATGGCGTCCCAAGATGGGGTTGGCGTCCGGTGTCACCTCATAGAGGCCAGCCCAGCTGCGTTCCGGGTCGATCCGTGCGCAAGCTAGGGCAGGGCATCGAGCGTGTCCGGCAGCTAGAACTGTTGGTAGCCAGCTCCAATCGACCGCGGTATTAAAACTGGTCGGCTCGTCAGGTCGCGCCAGGCCCATGAGGACGCGGTCGGCATCTTTGCGCATCCAAAAGCCGGTTCCAACGTCGATGGTCAGCGGGATCGGCGTCGGGAAGTGCGGAAACGTCTCGGATACAAAGAGCGAGCGCCGTACCGGGCGGACGGGTATGTCGAGGCCGGCAAGGGCGGCGACCCGCCCAGCCCAGGGTCCGGCAGCGTTTACGACTACGTCGCAGCCGATGCGGCCGTGGGTCGTCTCGACCCCCACGACTTGGCCGCCCGCAGTCACAATGGCGGTCACCTCCGCGTCGCAGTGGAGGCGAGCTCCAAGCGCACGTGCCCGCGAAAGATAGCCCGTTGCGACGGCCTGGGCATCACAAAAGCCGTCGTCGGGACCAAAGGTCGCGCCGAGGAGGTCGTCTACGCGCAGGCCGGGAACCAAGCGTCCGGCGTCCTGGGGTGCTAGTAGGTCGACACGCACCCCTAGCTCGCGCTGCATCGTGACGTTACGCTGGTACTGCTTCCAATCGATGTCGCTGGCGATAACAAACAGATAGCCGACCTGCTGCAGTCCTGCGTCATAGCCCACTTCGTCACGGAATTGTTTTAGTCTGGCGATGCTATGCAGCGAGAGCTGGACGTTGGTGGGCGTGCTGAATTGGTGGCGCACGCCCGCGGCCGAGCGTGACGTGCTGCCGGCGACGGGAGTGCTGGCCTGCTCCAACACGCGCACGTTCGTGACGCCACGCACCGTTAGGTGATAGGCAACACTCGCCCCCATCACGCCTGCTCCGATGACAACAACTTCGGTCGTGTCAAGCGCCATCGCGACTCATCACCGCTACTCCGAAAACAAAGGTACTTCGAAGACGGCCAGCATGATCAAGATAAAGTCATACGTGCCGTGTGTGATAGCGCTCGTCGTGGTATTGGTGCGCTTGCGAAGCACGCCGAACGCCAGGCCGATGAAGAATAGTGTAAGCAGCGTGTTCCAATGGTACTGCGACGCATGCAGCGCGATAAAGAAGATGTTCGACAGCACAATTCCCAGACGCGGCTGCAAGACGCCTCGCACGCCCAGCTCCTCGCCTATCCCTGCCGTAATGCCGATCACAATCGCGCCGATTGGATTGATCGCAAAGGCGATCAGCTCGCCAAAGGCTTCGGCGTCGGTGGTGGGCCAGCCAAGCGCTTCCCACAGCATATCCATGGCGTATCCCAGGGTGGTCGCGGCGGCGACGAGCGCGGCGGCTGACGCAATGCCTAGCAGTACCTGTTTTAGGCTCGGCCGTACAAAGCCCAGCCGGTCCAGCGCTTGCCGCAAATTTCTGCGTATAGCATAGCCAACTGCGAGAATCGCTCCGGGAATAATCCAAGATAAACGGTACACGTGGCTTAGCAATTGTCCTGCGGTACCCCGGTCGCCCGTGATATCCATCCCCTCATCGGTAAGCTTGGCCACCGCCAGCAGGGTAGGCGGTGCATTGAGCACGATCAGGGGTATTATCGACAGCAGCGTGAGCCCGACGACGCTCACAAGGGCGATCGCGTGCACAAACGAGTGGGGGTCGATGGGTAAGAACCGGCGGAACCAGAGCCTCACACCGGGAAGAAAAGCAAGCATACTCACGAGGACTGCCAGTAGCGACAACCCCGTAATCGCGAGGAGCTTGCCGAGAGCACCTTCCTGGAACTCGGGCAAGGTTCCCGGCGCTAGCGTTGTGAGTGAGCCTTCCATCAGGCCAATGAAGCCGTTAAAAAAGCCATTCAGGAAAACCAGCGCCAACAGGAGCAGGAGCCAGCCGATCGCCAGCACCTTGCCCCAGATCCGGTCGACGCCGATGTACGCTAGGACTGCTAGCAGTGTAAATGGCAGGCTATAAACCCCGGCGAGAGCGATTTGCCCAAGCTCGCCGCCAACCGCGAATCCTGCTAAGTAAATCAGTGTTAGAAGCGCGAAGGCTCCACCTAGAATACGTCCATTGATCGGGGATTGTTGTTCAGTATCCACCGTAGCTGTTGTCGGGTTAATCACCAACGTTCCTCCATAGTATGTCCTCCAGCGTGGTACATGCGTTGGTCGATAGAAAAGTAGGCGACAGCGACATCGAGCACTGCATAGTCTACCCTACTTTGCCGGTCGCCGCGGTAGGCACTCGGTCCAGCTGCCCTAGTGCGAGTACAGTCCTGGTCGACCAGGACTTCACCATGGTCGACTGCTCAGGGGGAGGGGGTACATCTCATTAGCTATCAGCCCTGCAAAGCGTTACGAGAGCCCAGGGTATGAGCGGCCTTGATTGACGCGCCTATGAATCGGGAAAGGAGTGGGCCGTCGTCGCTCCCACTCCTTCCTCTGGGCCCTTGTTCCGCAATACTAAGGGGCTGATGCGCGGCTGTTGAACGTTAGATACAGGCTGAGACCGAAGTAGTAGACCAGATAGAGCAGAGAGACCGCGCTCAAGATCGGGCCGAAGGTCGCCGGTACCAGCAAAATTAAGGCGTAGCTGACGAGCCAGGCAAGCGTGAGGGCAATCGTCAGCCGGCGGAAATCCACGGTGCGTGACGGGTAGACGTAACGGATTGGTACAAATACCAGCAGCGAGCAGACCACGAGAATAACGCTCACGGTAGTCGGTGCGGCGTTGAATACAATCACGTAAAAGGCGACGACGTTCCAGTAGCTCGGAAAGCCCAGGAAAAAGTGGTCGTCGGTTTTTGCGTCGACACGGCAAAACTGATAGCTGGAAGCGAGCAGCGGGAGCGCAGCTAAGATTGTGCTGCTTGGCCCGGTGCCAAGGTAGCCTCGGCTCCATAGGAGCAAAACCGGTGCGAAGACATAGGTGAGGTAGTCGACAATATCGTCAAGCCGCCGGCCATCGAAGGATGGCAGCCGCTCGCTGACGCGGAAGCGTCGGGCAAGTGTTCCATCGGTGCTGTCGATAATGAGAGCGAGCAGCCCCAGCCACAGCGCTTGCGTGGTGTTGCCTTGGAAGGCGGCTAACACAATCAAAAAGGCCAGTACCACGCCGCTGGCCGTGTACAGATGAACCGCCGCCGCACTAATGGGCCAGGCGGGCGTTGACGATGACCGTTGCATGCAAGCTATTCCTCAAGAGCCAGTGGTCTGGCGCACGACACTATTTTGGGATCGTGGATTATGATACCGTGAAGCGCGCTGAAACGCCACAGGCAGGTTCAAGTCTTCGCCGGTCGACGCCCCTCCTGCCATCGCAAGGATCTTCGCCAAGCAGGCTAGCGTGCCGGCGGATTATTCGTTGATGTGCCCTACTGAGATTCGCGCCATGCGTGTCTGCCTCCGGTCGTCATTCTATCACGAAGCGTCCCGAACGCCTGGAATAGCCTTTTCGTCTGGTAGCTGCAGCCGTTCAACCAAAAAGTCATGGAGCGCGGCGACAGCTGGAGAAAGCTGTCGCTCCGGATGCCGGATGAGGCCCAGAGTACGCTCAAGGCGAATATCACGCACTGATATACCCCGTAAGCCTTCGACCCCATCCAAGGCTAGACGTGGGACAACTGCCACGCCTAAGCCAACTGCAGCGCAGCGCAGTACAGTGTCCATCTCGGCTCCGTCAAGCACCACCCGGGGCTCAAAGCCAGCTGTTCGGCAGAGCTGAATAGTTCGGTCACGTAGCTCGTATCCGGGGGGGAACAGAATAAACTCCTCGTCGGCGAGATCAACCGCGCTGATATGCTCATTAAGTGCGAGGGGATGTTCTGGACCCACGGCGATCACCAGTTCCTCTGTAAAGAGCCGCACTGATGCGACATCCGCGACCGGGAGTGGTACAACTGCCAGATCGACCGTGCCCTCGTTTAACAGGCTTGCGAGCTCGCTGCCTCCGGCTTCATGCAGCTCAAGCTTAATCTGCCGATAGCGCCCGTTAAAGTCGGAGAGCGCTTGCGGCAACAGATGCGTGCCGACCGTCGGTGGCGCACCAATCGAGACATGCCCGTGTTGCAAGTCCGCCCGCTGCTGAAGTGCCTCCTTCGCGTCTGCCACATCGCGCAAGATGCGCCGCACATATGGTAGCAGCAGCTCGCCGGCGTCCGTTAGCTCGAGCCGACGCCCGACCCGGTTGAAAAGTGCCACGCCAAGCTCGGCCTCTAAGACTTGAATCTGCTTGCTAAGCGACGGCTGCGCGATGTGTAGCTCCTGGGCGGCCCTGGTGACATGCCCGTGACGCACGACTGCTTCGAAGTATCGTAGGTGATGCAGCTCCATCGCACTCATTCCTTCAAGCTATCTATCCAATATACAACATATCTTGGACCCCATGGGCACGCCGCGCTACACTACATAACGGTGATTGACCCCGCTTGATGGAGGAACAGATGCTTTCAGCGCATGAGCCACTACATGTGTCGACGGATGTTTTGGTTATTGGTACGGGCGGGGCTGGTTTGCGGGCCGCGATCGAGATCGACATGCGGGGGCAGCGCGTCCTGCTTGTGGGCAAGCGGCCAAAGGCCGACGCGCACACGGTTCTTGCGGCTGGTGGAATTAATGCGGCCCTCGGCACGCTAGATCCGGCAGACACATGGCAGATTCACGCTGCAGATACGTTAAAAGAAGGCCGCTTCCTTGGCGATCCTGAGGCCGTCGAGCTGCTTTGTCGCGAAGCGCCCGGCGTGATCGAGGAGCTGGTGCGCTATGGCGTCCCATTCGCGCGTGAACGGGATGGACGCCTGTCGCAGCGCTATTTCGGCGCGCATCGCTACCGGCGGACGTGCTTTGTCGGTGACTATACAGGCCAGGCAATAATCAGCGCGTTGGTGCAAGAGGTCGAGCGGCGCAGGCTTCCAATCATGGAGCGGGTCTATATCTCGGACCTGCTTACCCGCGATGGGCACGTCAATGGAGCCCTTGGCTTTCAACTGGCCGATGGTCGCGAGGTGATTGTTCAGGCCGGAGCTGTGATTCTGGCGACTGGCGGGCACATTCACATCTACCGCCGCTCATCTTCACGACGTCGCGAAAACACGGGCGATGGTATGGCGCTGGGCTTTGGCGTCGGCGCTGCACTCGCGGATATGGAGCTTGTGCAGTTTCATCCCTCGGGCATGGTCTGGCCTGCGGAACTGGAGGGCTCGCTTGTAACCGAGGCGGTTCGTGGCGAGGGCGGGCAGCTGCTGAACAGCCAAGGCGAACGGTTCATGTCACGCTACGACGCCGAGCGTATGGAGCTCTCGACACGTGATCGTGTTGCCCTCGCGAACTATAGCGAGATCATCGGCGGGCGGGGGACCGAGCACGGTGGCGTGTGGCTGGACGTAAGTCATCTCGAGCCAACTATCATTCATGAGCGATTGCCGCGGATGTATGCACAGTTTGCCGCTGTGGGCGTCGATATTACAAAGCAGCCAATGGAGATTGCGCCGACGGCCCACTACTCAATGGGCGGTCTACAGGTACGGCCCCAAACTCACGCAACAGCGGTGCCCGGCCTATTCGCCGCCGGCGAGGTGACCGCAGGCGTACACGGCGCCAATCGACTTGGCGGTAACAGTCTGGCCGAGATCCTGCTCTTCGGCCGTATTGCAGGGGAAGCGGCTGGTCGATATGCACAGGAGAATGCAGGCTTACCCCTGGACAAGCTGCAAATCGCTCAGAAACGGCAGAGACTTGTTCAGCTCCACGAGCTTGAGGGCACCACTCAGCGTGCGCTGATCGACGATTTGCAGCGGACCCTCTGGGAGGGTGCTGGCGTCGTACGCAGCGCCGAGGGCTTGGAGCAGGCGCTCGTCCATCTCGCGGAGATTCGAGGTAGGGCTGAGGCGAGTCCGCAGGGTGCTGGCGATCTCGCCGCTGCACTCGATTTGCGGTCGATGCTGCTAACAGCTGAGGCGACGCTCCGTGCCGCATTGATGCGTACCGAAAGCCGCGGCGCCCATCAACGTGTCGATTTTCCCGAGGCCGACCCGCAGTGGCAGCGGACGATTGTGGTTGTGCCGCGCCGTACTGACGACGGGCCTAATACAGGCATTAGCCTTAGCACAGCGGAGCTTACCGAGCCATCACTGGAGGTCGCCGTGGTGCTGGATGCGGTCGAAATTGAGGCCGCAGGCCGACTGCTGGAGTAGCCACAAGGCAAGCCTGTAGTGAAAGCGGCTCTCGAATTTTTTTCGAGAGCTGTGCTCTTTTTATCCCTCCTGGCCAAATGGCCTGTCGTGGTCTGCCCAAGTCGAGGCACGCTTTCTGCGAAGACGGCGGTATGGCTAGAACGCATGTGCGGCGCCGGTCTCGCGCGCGCCACTCAGTCCGAGGCGACGGCAGCACTTCCTTGGCGCTGCCGGTGCTTGGAACATTTCTGCTGGGCATGGCACTCGAGTGGCTACGATCGGCCCCGCCACTCACAGAGCGCGGCTGGCGCTGGGACACGGTTACCGTGCTGGTCGCGGCATGGCTGACAGTAGTCGTAATTTGGAGGGCGCCCGACGGCGCGAACGACCGGCTGTTCGGCGGCGCCACTGTTGGCCTCGTGGTCTTGTTTTTGGGCTCGCTGCTGATGCACGAGCTACTCAATCCACACTAAGCCGCCTCCCGGCGAAGGGGAACCCATAGGTGCGCCGCTCGATCGGCGCAGTGGCTTGGTGTGTGGATCAGCCGTCACGCGTGGGGTCGTAGAGCACTACCCGCTCCTGTTCGTTGGCATCGTTACGCGCGACGATGCCGACCGCGGGCTCGGTGGCGCTGAGGTTGCGCGCCTGGTGCGGTACGTCCGGCACGATGTACAAAAACTCGCCCGGTCCATTCACTACCACCTCGCGTAGCCCCGCGCCGTAACGCGTTTCCACGTGCCCCGACACAACATAGATTGCGGTTTCGTAGCCGAGGTGGATATGCGGCAGCGCAGCTCCACCGGGTGGGATGACCACCATCTGCATCGAAAGGCCCTGCGCTCCTACGGTGTCGGCCGAAATACCAACAAAGTACGGAATCTGTTGGCGCGCATCGATCGCCACGCCGGTTCGGACTGCTACAACACCCGGTCCGTCTGCATCACTCATTCTGACCTCCCTTTGATGTGGTGGGGCATGCCTGCAATTATGATCACCTGTCCACGCGTGTGCCGGCTATCTGATGTTCACGAATTAGATTATTACAGATTATGCGGTGGGCTATTAAACCGGCTGATGGATGAGCTGTCCAGCAAAGGCTCCCGCCCAACCCGTCCACCGATCCAGAACCATCGGTTTGATATCGCCCGCGCGTTGTCCCCGTGACCAACACACCGCCTGGTACGTTTTAATGCCACCCTGGGCGATGCGGAATACGCGCAGCTGGCGCAGCTGACCCAGCTTCCGGCAGTAGGCGTAGTGAAAGTTGTCGGAAAGCAGCTCGTCCAGGTCATTGGCAGCTCCCAGCAACGTGTCGTCGGCTACATCCGGCGCCTCAATAAACAGGGTGTACGCGGCATCCCTGCCGGCTGTTTCGCAGGCTAGCATTGCGAAAGCGGGTCGGAGCGAGTGCCGCATATAGAGCGTATCAAGTGCCTGGTGAACGTGTCGCTCGTTGAGCTTCTCGCCGAAGTGATCCACGACGTGTTCAGCTTTGCCGATGAAGCGGAGCAGCGGGCACGTTCCTATGTGGCCAGTTACCTCAACCACGTCACGTAGCCGATAGCGGCGCGTGTACCCATTGGCGGGCCACGGCGTGACGCTGTGCTCTGTGCCGACCGTGGCCGCGTCCCGCTGCGACAATCGCTTGTCGTCTCAGCCTATGGGCGCTGTGCTGTATCGTCAACGTGCGCAGCTGCCATAAGCTGTACACTTCTGCCGCTTGGTCGGCGCGAGGCGTGACCTCAACCATGGTAGAGGATCGAACACTGCTGCGGCCATCAGCTGGGCCAGGGTCATGGCGCGAGACGCGCCCGCCGCCAGCTCTCGCCCTCACGTCGATAGCGAATACGGTCGTGAAGGCGGCTCGGACGGCCCTGCCAGAACTCAAGCATCGTCGGGATGATCCGAAAACCGCCCCAGTGTGGGGGCCGCGGTACATGGCCCTCGGGGAAGCGCTGCCGCACCTCTTCTAAGCGCTGCTCCAAGAGATCGCGGCCGGCAATCACCTCGCTCTGCGGCGATGCCCACGCGCCAAGCCGGCTCCCAAGCGGACGAGTCGCGAAATAGGCATCGGACTCCGCCTCCGTCAGTTTTTCGGCGCTGCCCTCGACGCGCACTTGTCGCTCAAGCTCAGACCAATAGAAGGTGAGCGCTGCCAGCGGATGTGCCATCAGCTCAGCCGCCTTCCGGCTCCCATAGTTGGTGTAAAAGGCAAAGCCATGCTGGTCAAAACCTTTGAGCAGGACGACGCGCGCGGAGGGCTGCCCGTCCGGACCGACGGTCGCGAGGGTCATGGCATTGACCTCCGGAAGCTGTGCCGCAAGCGCCTGATCGAACCACGTGCGGAATTGAACAAATGGATCTGGATCGGTCTCGGTCTCAGTCAGCCCACGTAGCGTGTAATCACGCCGCAGATCGGCAATCGACATAAGCGCCTGCTCCTTGTTGCTGATCAATGGCGAACTCCAGACTTCAGTGTAGCACGGCGTGCTATGCTTGATAGCCGATCCGTCGTGTGCTATCGTTCCCCGGCGTCTATTCGTGGCGATGTACCGAGGGTCGAATACGTGGAACAGATGACAGCGCCCGCAGGGCCAAACTTATCTACGCTGGTTAAGCTGCAGCTCGTGATCGCGTTTGCAGCGTTCTTGTTTATCGGCTCGCAGGACGGCGCGGTAGGTGTGATCCTGCCGAGCCTCCAGCAGCAGTACGGGCTCAACAAAAGTACCGTAAGCTATATGTTTTTTGCCGGCACCTGTGGCTATCTAGCAGCTGCGTTTTCCAGCGGTGCTCTCGTCGAGCTGTTGGGGCGGCGACGTTTCCTGACCGTGGGCGCGCTCGCGCTCTCCGCCGGGCTTGGCTTGATCTCGACCGTACCGACTTGGCTGTTTGTGCTATTGTCGCTTGTCGTCGTCGGGTTTGGTATCGCGACCATCGACGCAGGTCTCAACGCCTACGTCGCAGGGCTGCCCAACAACACGGCCCTGCTTAACTACCTGCACGCCTTTTACGGGTTTGGCGCGCTGCTCGGCCCGCTTGTCGCGGCCGGAATACTCTCGGCCGGCTTTGGGTGGAGCCGAGTGTATCTGCTGCTCGCGCTGGGTGCGCTGCTGCTGGTAGCCGGCTTTCCGTCGGTCTACACTAAGGGAGGCGTGGGACAACCCGTGGCCGAAGGGCAGGCAGACGTCAAGCAGCCGGGTAGCCGCCTAATGAGCCAAACGCTGCGCCTGCCGGTGGTTTGGCTGGCCGCGCTGTTCCTGCTGCTCTACGTTGGTGTCGAGGTTAGCATCGGGAGCTGGACATTTAGCTTTCTGACCGAACGGCGCGGTTTAGGAACGTTGATCGCGGGTTGGCTTGTCAGCAGCTATTGGAGCGGGCTGACACTTGGGCGGCTTGTGCTTGGCAGTGTTACCCGCAAGCTCGGTAATCTGCTGATGGTTCAGCTATGCCTTGCGGGCCTTGTCATTGGCCTGGTGCTGCTCTGGCTTGTGCCGCATGTAGTCGCCGCGGGCGTGGGCTTGCTCCTTGCGGGCTTCTGCCTCGGCCCGATCTTCCCGACCATGATCGCGATGATCTCGCAGCTTGTGCCGCAGCACCTACTGCCCTCGGCAATCGGCTTTATGACCAGCCTTGGGGCGGCCGGCGCGTCGCTTTTTCCCTGGGTAGCCGGCAACCTTGCGAACCGCTTCGGCGTCTGGGTCGTTATGCCCTATGCGATTGTGTTGACCGCAATAATTTTGGGACTATGGCTGCTCTTTCAAAGACAGGTGCTTGCAGCCGGAGGTACAACACCGACGGGCAATCAGCACGAGCTGCGAGCCGCGGATGTTTGATGCGGATTGCGGCTGTTAGAGGCGGGAGCGAATCGCCCAAAGGTCAGGGAAGAACGGCTTGATCGTCGCCGCAAGGTACGCCGCGCCGCTTGATCCGCCCGTCCCAGTTTTAACCCCTATGGTTCGCTCGACCATCTTGACATGCCGGTAGCGCCATTCTTGAAGGCCCTCGTCCATATCGACCAGCCGCTCGCAAATGTTGCTCACCAGTGTGTCGCGGCGGTAGACCTCGATCAGGAGCTGTTGAATTTCCTCCGACGGCGCGATCGCCTGGGTGACGTCGCGGTTGAGGTGGTGGGCCGGCACCGCCACCCCATTAATCTGCAAATAGCCCAAGAACGCATCCCACAGGGTCGGCTGGGTGAAGCGCTCTTCAAGCCGGCTGCGGCCCGGCATGTCGGGGGCGTAGTGCTTGAAGACGCTTGCTCGCTTGTACCCCAGCACAAACTCGATCTCGAACGCTCCTTATCACCGCACGTTACGAAGCTTTGACGGCGTTGTCACTCGCGTCATCGCTGCCCAATTGTAGCCGATACCACCAAGACGCAAAATCCGCAACTACATGGGCATTCGGCGCCATGTAGTCGCGGATCATGGGGAAAGAGCTTAACGAACCAGGCGCCTTGAGCTGATCACACCGGTGTTGAGACCAATCGTATTGAGGCCGCCAAAGAAGCGTGCGTGTTCGATCTTGACGCACGCATCCATCACCACCTCAAGGCCAGCCTCGCGGGCTCGGCGCGCGGCCTCCTCGTTGATCACGCCCAGCTGCATCCACACAACCTTCGCGCCGATTGCAATCGCATCCTCGACGATTGGCGGTACAGCCTTCGGATCGCGGAAAATATCCACGATGTCAACCGGCTCGGGAATGTCTCGTAGCGAGGCGTAGCAGCGACGGCCAAGAATCTCTTGTTCCCGCGGGTTGACCGGAATGACGTTGTAGCCCTCGGAGAGCATGTAGATCGCGGCGAAGTGGCTCGGCCGAAACGGGTTCGCCGAAAGCCCCACCATTGCAATGGTCTTGGATGTTTGCAAAATACGCAGGCGGTCGAACGCGGTCGTAGCGAACGCACTGCGGGTTACCGGGGAGTTCGAGTTGACGGCACCCGTTCCGCTGGCTGGAGCTGTTTTGGTGGTCATGCTACGTGCTCCTTGACCGTTCGCTGCGCAACCGTGAGCGCCTGATCGAGATCCCAGAAAAGGTCCGCGACGTCCTCAAGGCCCACCGACAGACGGATCATCTCGGGACGAACCCCGGCGGCGATCTGTTGTTCCTCGGTTAGCTGCTGGTGCGTTGTGCTCGCCGGGTGGATCACCAGGGATTTGGCGTCGCCGACATTTGCCAGGTGCGATACAAGCTGGAGGCTTTCGATAAACGCTCGTCCAGCCTCGACGCCGCCATCGATCCCGAAGGTGAAAATTGCTCCCGAGCCCTTCGGTAGATAGCGCTGCGCCAGCGCATGATAACGGTTGCTGGGCAGTGACGGGTAGTTCACCCACAGCACCGCTGGATGCTGCTCCAAAAATGCGGCGACTGCCTTGGCGTTGGCGACATGCCGCTCCATACGCAGGCCGAGTGTTTCCAGCCCTTGCAAAAATAGAAACGAGTTGAAGGGGCTGAGCGCCGGCCCATAGTCGCGCAGGCCCTCGACGCGCGCCTTCATGATGAACGCGAAGTCGCCAAAGGTTTCAAAGAAGCGGATGCCGTGATAGCCCTTGCTTGGCTCGAGCAGCTGCGGAAAAGCACCGTTGTTCCACGGAAAGCGTCCGCTGTCGACGATCACGCCGCCGATGCTGGTACCGTGGCCGCCCAAAAATTTGGTGGCCGACTCGACCACGATGTCGGCGCCGTGCTCGATCGGGCGACACAGGTAGGGCGAGGCAAAGGTGTTGTCGATCATCAGAGGGATGTTGGCCTCGTGCGCAATCTCGGCGACCGCGGCGATGTCGAGCACGTTGATGCGTGGATTACCGATCGTCTCGCCGTAGATCACACGTGTGCGATCCGTAATCGCGCGCCGAAAGTTTTCCGGATCATCCGGCTCGACAAAGACGGTGTTGATGCCAAAGCGGCGCAGGCTGACGTCGAACTGCGTGTAAGTTCCCCCGTACAACGTGCCCGCCGCGACAATCTCGTCGCCGGCCTGCAGTAGGCTCGCCAGCGCGATAAACTGGGCTGCCTGCCCACTGCCGACTGCGAGGGCTCCGACACCGCCCTCGAGCGAAGCCACGCGCTCCTCGAAGACCGCAGTCGTCGGGTTCATGATGCGCGAGTAGATGTTGCCGAAGCGCTGAAGGTTGAACAAGTTTGCCGCGTGCTCGGTATCCTCGAAGACATACGAGCTTGTCTGATAGATCGGCACGGCGCGTGAGCCTGTAGCGGGATCAGGCCGCTGCCCCGCGTGGAGCGCGCGTGTATTAAAACCAAACTGATGGTCGAAGGAGGTGGTTTCTCCCGCGCCATCCGAGCTATGACCATTGGTCTGTTCGATTGAATATGATGACTGCGCGTCGTCGGGCATGTAGGTCTCCTTGCTGCTAGGTATCTGGTGTCAGGCGTCCGGCGTCACGCGCTGCGTCGCAGCTGCTCCGGGGTCGCGGCGAATGCTCGATCGTTTCGCTGAAGCCTGTTGCCTGATACCTGTAATCTTTCTTATCTTCCATTATACGTATCGGTCCAGCGTAGCAGATGTCGCTCCACGAGATGCAGCAGCCAGTCCGTCAGCTTACCAAGCAGCGCCAGCAGCACAATCGTGAGGACGATGATGTCCGCGCGGCCCGTGTTTTGACCGTCGATCAACAGAAACCCAAGGCCACGCGAGGCCGCGATCAGCTCCGCCGCGACCAAAAAGAGCCAGCCCTGCGCCAAACCAATGCGCAAGCCCGTGAGGAGTGAGGGAAGGGCCGCCGGCAGCAGCACTTGACGCGCAAGCGTCAGACCGCGCAGGCCGTAGGCTTGACCGACTTCGACCAGCTTGCGGTCGATCTGGCGGATCCCCGCGACAAGATTAGTATAGACCGGAAAGAAGACGCCGATCGCCACTAACGTTACCTTGGACTCCTCGTCAATGCCAAGCCAGAGAATGAGCAGCGGAACCCAGGCCAGCGACGGGATCGCACGAATCGCTTGCAGGGTGGGCGCAATCAGCTCTTCCACGGTTCGCGATAGGCCGACGGCAAGACCAAGTGCGATCGCAAGCGCGCTTCCCGCCACGAAGCCGGCAGCAACGCGAGTGGCACTAGCGACAATATGTGCTCCCAGTAGATTGAGCTGAATGAGCTCCCACCCGGCCGCGAGGACGTCCAGCGGGCCTGGTAATTGGCTACGGTCGAAGACGCCAAGGGCCGTCACGATCTGCCAAAGCATCAGGAGGCCGATCGGCACGATCAGCCGCCGTAACGACGGCAGCACCAACGCGCGGCGTCCGGAACCAAACACGCTTGTCGTTGGCGAGACCGCCAGAGACTGCTTCATACAACCCTCTCTCCCTTGTGACGACTTTGCGGGACGGCCCTGGGAATGTGCACAGCACATTCCCAGGGCCTCGGACAAACTTCCACCGCTAACCGTTAGCGGCAACTGTGACGGCTACTTCTGGGCCAGGCCCTGAATAAATTGGGGTGCGAAGAGCTCCTTGAGCGCTGCCTCGACGTCTGTGCCTGCCTTGACCTGATTTTCTGCCTCGAAAATCGGGATAATCTCCTTGAGCACCGCGGTCTGCTTGTCACCTGGGACCGGGCTTTCCGTTAGCACAGTCCGATTGGCGAGCTCCAGCTTGGCGACGGGCAGCGAGAGCTTGGCCTCGTCTGCCAGGATCTGGGCAGCCTCGTCGGGATGGTCGATGATCCATTGGCGTGCCCGCTCATAGCCGGCTAGCACCTTGGTCACGTAGTCGGGATGCGCCTCGGCGAACGCGCTGCGCGCGTTAAGGAAGCCATAGCTGTTGAAGTCGATGTTGCGGTAGATCAGCTTCGAGCCTTGCTCGAGCTCGGTCTGGGCCATGTGTGGATCGAGGCCCGCCCACGCGTCGACCTGGCCGCGCTCGAGAGCGACCTTTCCGTCAGCGTGTTGGAGGTTGACGATCTCAACATCTGCCGCCGACAGCCCGGCCTCACGGAGTGAGCGCAGCAAGAAGAAATACGGGTCTGTGCCCTTGGTCGCCGCGATCTTTTTGCCTTTAAGCTCTGCGACGGAGGTTACAGTTGAGTCCTTGCCGACGACCAGCGCGGTCCATTCCGGCTTGGAATAGATATAAACGGTCTGAATCGGCGAACCGTTCGCCTTGGCAAGCAGCGCTGCGGCTCCCGCGGTCGAGCCAAAGTCGATCGCATCCGAGCGTAAGAATTCGTTGGCCTTGTTGCTGCCTGCGCTCAGCACCCACTTGACGTTGACCCCATCTGCCTTGAGCTCTTCTTCCAGCCAGCCGAACTTTCGCAGGACGAGGCTGCTCGGATTATAGTAGGCATAGTCGAGCCGGATCTCGCTTGGCTTCTGTCCACTCGCGCTGCCACCGGTCGCCGGGGCACCACAGGCTGCGAGCAAGGCAAGCACGACCAATGCGAGCGCCGCGGACCCGAACCATCGCTTGTACATACAACTTCTCCTAATCAGTCATGATCAATGCATCGAGGCCGAAAGGCGTGATGCGGAGGTCCCTACCCAGCGTTAATTTGCCGCTCGGTTGGAGCCGCGTGTGAAAATCCAAAGTGCGTCAGAATCTGGGCGCGCAACAGAGCCAGTGTCGTATCGCCGCGGTCCCGCGGGCGTGGCTGTGGTACATCGACCGTGGCAACAATTGTCGCCGGCCGCTGGCCCAAAATCACGATGCGGTCTGCCAGATAGAGTGCCTCGTCGATATCGTGGGTGACCATCACGACCGTTGGCTGTACCGTCCGGCACGCCTCGGCTAGCAGATCCTGCATCTGCATGCGCGTAAAGGCATCGAGGGCAGCGAATGGCTCGTCGAGCAGCAGCACTTCCGGCTCGCCGACCAGTGCACGCGCCAGAGCGGCACGCTGGGCCATTCCGCCGGAAAGCTGGTGCGGGAATGCGCTCGCGAAATCATCGAGGCCTACGAGCGACAAGAGCTGCGTCGGCGGTCTTGCCACCTTGCGGCGCCGCGCCCCAAGCGCGACGTTTTGCTCGATCGTCTGCCAGGGAAAGAGTCGCGGCTCTTGAAACATCACTGCGCAGCGCGGATCAACCTCGTGTACAATCCGGTCGCCAAGCCGTACGCCGCCAGCCGACGGCTGATCCAGTCCAGCGATCAACCGCAGCAGGGTCGACTTGCCGCAGCCGCTTGGCCCAAGCAGTGCGACACACTCACCCGGGCTGATATGGAGCTGGACATTATCAAGCACGGACAACGTTCCCTGCGCCGTCTTATAACTTTTGCTGACTCGTCCGAGCGTAACTGACTCTGCCATCCCTTGTCCTTTTGCCCGCCAGAGCGCGGTCTCGCAACCAACCAAGGCTCACACGTCCAGCCATGCGGTTGTCTTTGATCGGCGAGCGCTTCGCCTACAACAAACGACGCCCTCATCAACACTGATGAGGGCGTCGCAATGGCACGCGCACACAGGTGCGCGACAATTCCGCGAACTCTCATCTTCCAGATCGAACTGTCGGAGTTAGCACCATCCCAACGGTCATCGGCGGGTGGTTGCTGGGGCTTCACAGGGCCGTTCCCTCTGCCCCTCTGGATAAGAGTGCTGGTGTATTAGCTTGTCTAGCAGAAAATATACGTTACTTTATCATAATTGTCAACTTCTAATTTGCGGCATCGGAGGTAGCTGAATGAGCCGCCCGCCGCAAGCGGTCCCGTACTGCCAGCCAGGCGTCATCTTCCGGCACCTCCTCGACGACGATCCGCTCGCAGCCGTGGGCATCGAGCTCACGGAGGGCTGCGTACAGACCACGGGCGAAGCCTTCCACGTGGCTTGGCAGCTCAATCCATGGTACGTCCCCGAACGCGCGCGGAGCCGGTCGTCGGGCGAGGACGGCGACACGCAGCTGCCGGCTCAGCTCGTCGACAACCGAGAGCAGCTCTTGGGCTGGTGCGAGCTGGACCGGCGTCGACGGCGCGTAGTGGCTGGCAAGAGTTCCAGGCGCGCGCGGGGAGCTAGCGCTGGGCGGAAGCGGCGGCTCGCCGAGCACTTCGGCGATCTCGGCCGCCGAGATATGTCCAGGTCGGAGCAATGCGGGGCGCTCGCCGGTTAAGTCGACAATCGTGGATTCGAGACCTACACGGGCCGGACCGCCGTCGAGGACTAACGCCACGGTTGTTCCTAGCTCAGCGCGCACGTGCTCCGCCCGAGTCGGGCTCACTCGCCCGAAACGATTGGCGGATGGAGCCGCTAATCCGCGGGCCGTCCCATCGGCAAACGCCCGCAACAAGCCTTGGGCAACCGGGTGATCCGGTATGCGCAAGCCAACACTCTGCTGTCCGCCTGTCACGACGTCGAGCACATGCGGTGCTTTCGGCAGGATCATCGTCAGTGGCCCAGGCCAGAAGCGCTTGCTGAGGCGCAGAGCGGCGGGTGACACGACTGCCGCCCACTCCTCCAAAGCTGCGCCCTCCGGGAGATGGACGATCACTGGGTGGTCGGCCGGACGCCCCTTAGCGGCGAAAATACGGCGAACCGCTTGCTCGTTCGAAGCATCGGCGCCGAGGCCATAGACAGTCTCCGTAGGGAAAGCAACAAGCTCTCCCCGGTGTAACGCCGCCAGGGCGGCCTGAAGCTCTGCGGCTGTTACCATGGCGTCGCCTCCTCAACTACAGATGCCTCATACCGGGTCCTGCTCGTCGGCCCCGCACTGGAATCGTCGTAGCCCTGAGCAGGCAGCCAGATGGTAAAGGTGGAGCCCCGACCGCTCTGCGAAGTGACCCCGACCTGGCCGTTCATCATAAGCGTCAGCCGCTTGACGATCGCGAGGCCGAGCCCAGTTCCGGCGTATTGTCGTGTTGCCGAGTTGTCGACCTGGTAAAACTCGCTCCAGATGCGCTCGTGCTGGTCCGCCTGTATGCCGATACCGCTGTCGCAGACACTTAGTGTGACCCACTCGCCGGTTGGTCTGCCGGTACCTGGCGGCGCGGCGGCCTCCAGCTGCTCGGCCATGCCCCATTCGAGCACAAGTATAATGGTGCCGTGGTCGGGTGTAAATTTAACTGCGTTTGACAGGAGGTTCAATACGATTTGATGAAGGCGGCTGGAGTCCCCGTGAACCAGGGGATAGGGCCCCTGGCTACGCCGCACTGATACCTGCAGCCGCTTTGCCGATATGAGCGTCTCGATGTCGCCAAGTGCGCCCCACACGATCTCTTCCAGAAAGACGTGCTCGTCGACAAGCTGCATATACCCGGCGTCGATTTTGCTCATGTCAAGGATACTGTCGATCATGGTCAACAGCTCGCGCGCATTACGGCTTACCCGTCGGAGATTTCCACGCTGCATCTGATTGAGCGTACCACTTGTCTCCTCCAGGGTGAGGTCGGTAAAGCCGATGATCGCATTCAACGGCGTGCGCAGCTCATGGCTCATCGTCGCTAAGAAACCCGCTTTGAGACGCGCTGCTTCAAGCGCCTGGTCGCGGGCCAGGGCCAGGTCGGCCTCCGCGCGCTTTCGATCGGCGAGTTCCTGCTGCGCCGTTGTGTACAGGAACGCATTGTCAAGCGCGACCGATGCCAGCTGCGCGAAGCGCCCAAGAATCACCATTTCGTCGTCGCCGAAGCTATACCCCGGCTCAAGGTAGGCCAGGCCGATCATGCCAATGACCCGTCCTTCGGAAGTAAGGGGTACGGTAGCAACGGCGTGGATGGGCTCTCCGTCAAAATCGGTTCGGCGTCCTTCCCATGCTTGGTAATCCTCGAGCGCAACTGGCTTTCCTGTCACACGAACGAGACCGGCGAGACCCTGATTTTCGCCATGCCGGATCCGGTATCCAAGCTGGTTCTGGTAATACCCAATGCCGATACGCACAACAAGCTCATCGGTCTCCGGCTCGACGAGGTATATGTAGCCATGCGTGGTGCCGACGAGCGCGCCAGCCCGAACCACGATCGCCTGGAGGACATCGTCGACTTCCAGGCGATTGACCAGTGCGAGCGTTGTCTCGTGTAGTGCCGCCAAGTATTCGTTTCGCTGACGGAGCGCAGCCTCAGCGAGCGTCTGTTCAGTAATGTCGACCGCCAACGTGATACGCGCGCCGGCGCCCAAAAAGCTGACAGGCTGCGAGGTTACTTGGACGGTAATGATCGTGCCATCATGCCTTTTGTGCCGCTCAACGATTACGCTGGGTCCTTGGCTGCCGGCCCTGCAATCTTCGAGCAGGAACGGCACATCTTCCGTAGGTCGGATATCCTCGATGCGCATCTGCAAGAAGCGCTCTCGAGCGTATCCATATTGTTCCACTGCCGCATCGTTCACTGCCAGAAACGTTTGCGCATGGATGTCGTACGTCCACATCGGATTGGGGCTGCTGTCAAAGAGATGGCGGTAGCGCTCCTCAGAGCTCCGGAGCGCCTCTTCGGCATGCTTACGTTCAGTGATATCTTGTCCGGCTCCGAGGATGCGGACGATCCGTTGCTGGTCGTCGTCCCGAATTGGCCGTGTGTACGAGCGGATCCAGCGCGTCGCGCCGCTCTTGGTAACGATGCGGAACTCGCACGCCGTCGACTGAACCGCGGAGAGCAGGCGGGCGTTGTTGTAAACGATCGGGAGATCAGCGGGATCAACGAAGCGACTCCAGTCGGCGGTCGCCTCTAGCTCTGGCTTCGTATAACCGGTTATGCGTATAAACGCATCGGTAACCCAATCGATAGTGAGGCGTTGGTCTGTTTGCAACGATAGCGAGTACGTGTAATCCGAAGTGAGCTCGGACATGAGCCGGTAGCGCTCCTCGCTCGCGCGCAGCGCCTCCTCCGCCCTATGCCGCAAGGTGATGTCGCGCATTACGAGGACTTGTCCCGCGCGTACGCCTTTATGGTTGCGTAGCTCCGAGCACGAAAGGTCGTACGTAT
Source organism: bacterium (assembly GCA_016781525.1). Taxonomy (GTDB): domain Bacteria; phylum Chloroflexota; class Chloroflexia; order Chloroflexales; family Kallotenuaceae; genus LB3-1. Next base: position 50,097 of record JADDQE010000079.1, read on the forward strand.
GTGGGAAGCCTTCCGACAGTAGCGTGATCTGAAGATTATCGTTCAAGCTAAGGTCCAGCACGCGTGCCACCCCGGAAGGTAATACCACCCGCGCGTGTCGTCCCAGCAGCTCAGCCTCCGTACGACCGAGCATCTTGGCGGCGGCAGGATTCGCTCCCACAATGCGCTGCAGCTGGTCGAGCACGACCACTCCGTCGCGCATCCCTTCGATGACCGCATTATTAGCAAGCGGGACCAGCTCCAGAAAGTGCAAGCGGAAGAGGCTCCAGGCAAAAGCCAGTCCCGTGCCGGTAAAGGCGAACGGCGTCAGGTCAAGGTTTGCGATGGGAGTAGCTTTCGCGATATACAGAGCATTCGCAATCCAGGGGGCCACGATCCCGAATAAAATTGTGCTGATCTGGAGGCGATACAGGTTCGGCGAGTGGACGAGCATGCTGCAGAGCAAAACTGTCCCCCGATCAGGAGTGCTTGCGCGTAGCAAAGATAAATCCAAAAATACGGCCCGTAGGTGATGTTGAGAACAGGAAAGGAGCCGGAATGGTCGAGGGCGGCAGCCCGCCAGAACAAGCTGTGATATGGGTTGGTCCAAACTAGAACCACCGTAATTAGCGGTACGATCGCTAAGAGCGCTGCCAGCCGCGGCACTGCACGTGACGTTCGCATCCCCAACTGGAGAGCGAAAATTAACCAGGCAACGGGTACTGTGGCAATGCCAATATATTGCCAGCGCGCCCAAAACAACTTAGCATCGAGGCTGCGGACGCCCAGCTCGAGCGCATAGCCGGATGCCCACTGGGCAACGGCGAGCATCAAGATGGCGAAAGCGACGGCGCCAGGCGCAGCACGGCGTCGAAACCCAAAAACCGCAAGGGCTGCCGCAATACCTGCAACGACGGCAAGCGTGAGCATGTATGGGGTAGACTGAGCATCAAACATAGGGGAACCTCAAGTGTCAGCACCGCGAGGCAGACGAAATCATTATACCGTGGGCTCACGCTTACACCCGCCTTGGTGCGTCCTCTTTTGAGGGCACGCTGCTTGGGATACCAGACCAGTACGGTCCAGATGGGACAGATGGTATGCAGAAGCGTCAGCATGCCTTTGCACGGCTAGCAGCCTTCGCCCGACGTGCGGCTGTACGACCGGGAAGGGTGGCAAGGAATCGAGATGAGTGATTGGTTTGCGCTTACGACACGTGGGCTTGAATTCGTCAGCCAGAGTGAGATTACGGCTCTCCCGATGGTTACTGCTGTGGAGCAAAATTATCGCCGGGTGCTCTTCGCGTATAGCGGGCCGTCGACCGAGCTCCTTCAGCTGCGAACGATCGACGATGTTTTTATTCATGTCGCGACCTGGCAAGGCATTGACCGGCCGCGCACCGCGCTTGAGCGCCTGCGACGGCTTAGCGGTCTGCTCGACCTGGAAGGAGCGGCCGAAAGCTGTGCGGCTGTTCGGCCGCTATCAGCCACGCCGTCGTTTTCAGTGACAGTCAGCTTTGTCGGCAAGCGCAACTATACCACAGACGAGATCAAGGGGGCGTTGGCAGAAGGCATCGAGGTGGAACATGCTTGGTCGTACGAGACGAATGACGCGGAGGCCGACCTCAACATACGCCTGTTTATTGAGCACGAGAGTGCCCTGGTAGGAGTGCGCTTGGCACGAACAGCGCTGCATGAGCGCGCCTATAAGCGCACGCACTTGAGTGGATCGTTGAAGCCGCCGGTAGCGGCAGCGCTCGTCCGGCTGGCTTCGGCTGGCGTTGGACTGCACGTCGTCGATCCATGCTGCGGTGTTGGAACAATACCGATCGAAGCGGCACTCATCGGCGCGGTTGCACGTGGCGGCGATAGCGATCCTGTGGCAGTGACAGGCGCGCACGATAACGCTGCCGCGGCGGGCGTGGCGGTTCCATTTGAGACATGGGACGTCCAAGCGCTTCCGCTCACGGATGGATCGGTCGACCGAATCGTCTCGAACCTGCCTTGGGGTCGCCAAATTGTCGTGGACGCAAGTCTCGCCGCCTTTTACCGTCGTGCACTTGGCGAGATTCGTCGGGTGTTGGCGCCGGATGGCTGTGCTGTTTTACTAACGAGCGTGCCGGAGCTGCTTGTGCTCGAGCGATTCGACGTCAGCGCACAGTTTGAAATTAGCCTATTTGGCCAGCGACCGCACGTCACGCTGCTAAAGCCGGCTTAGGTCGGCCATCGTACCACTGTGGATCGGCCCCTAACGTGCCACGCTCAGGTCGTCGGGCAACAATCACCGGTGGAGCCCCTGCCGCGATAACCTGCGGGCTGTGCTCTCGGTGTCGCATGCGGCTGGCCAAGTTGCTCTGACCGACCACCATACGACAACACCCAGGGCATGGCCGGACCACCGTGCCCTGGGTGTTGATTGTTCTGTTATAAGGTTGCCGCGCTTCCTCGCTTTGGCGATTGCCGACCAGTGCTTCCGGCGACCCCGGCTGTGCTGCCTCTAGTGCTAGCTACTTCTTGGACCAGCTGCGTCGGCGCGTCCTTGAAGCGATGGCTGTACCACCGTGGGTGCACGGTGTACTCGCAGCTTGGTCTCGATAGCGGACGCCAGGCTCAGAATTCCAACGATCCCGACAGCAAAAAGTATCACAAAAAGTCCCCCGGCCAGCATTCCAATTATTGTGGCAGTCATGATGGCGTGTCCTTTTCCTAGCTAATGGTCGCGTGACAGGTTTGCTTTGACTATTTCGTTTGCCTGTCTCGGTCTCATCTATAGGATAGGTCACCCGATCGCCATCTGTGTGAAGAAGCACATCTGGCAGGTGGAGATAAATTTCCAGCTTCAAGGAAGGGCTAGCGCTTATCACGAAACTATCGGAAGGAATAAGGAGCCACAAAGAGAGAGCGGCAGGATTGGCTGGGATAAGCCCATTCCTGCCGCTCCTGCCTCCAGCCATTAGTTGGAGACATTGGATTTCGGAATAAGCTAGGGAGTTGGAGAACCCGTTTCGGTGGCTGCTTCTCGCGGGTCAACCGTGACGGGCGAGGGCGTTTCTTCCTCGAAGACGGTCTCGGTCATCACTGGCGCAGCATCTGGCGTGGGACTTTCGACGGCTCCACCGCCTCCCGGCTGATCCGCCACGGGCTCGCTGCCCGGGAGCCTGCCTTCGAGGACTGTCACGTCGGTTGCCCCTGCGACCGGAAATGCCGTCTGGTAAGCCGCGTTGGGTGATGTCGGTACAGGCCGGGCGCCTTCGTTCGCTACACTCGATGTATTACTGTAACTGCAGGCGGTGAGCACGGCGACCATAGCAATCGTGGCGACGAGCGTCCAACATTTCATCTCTATCCTCCTTGCAAGAATCGACGTAACCTAGAGCAAATGTTGTGCATTGACCGACGTAGCCTGTACACCGCGTGTCTGAGCAGATAGCAACAGGCCCAGGCATTACCTCCACACGCACCTCGATGTCATCCCTCCAACGCCCGCGATCACACGGGAAGGACGTGGCCAAGTGCACACGTCCCTCCTTCTCCGCGGTTCCCGTCTCTGTCTATCTGCGTTTCAAGCATGGGCACTTTCCGATTCAAGTGAAACAAGAATTAGCTATTTTGTCCGAAAGAAAGCAATGGCAAAGCCCATGCTAAGTCGGCGGCTACCCGGGCGGCCCGTACGCACGCTCAAGCGCAATGAGGTCGAGGTGAAGTGTCTCCAGATCCGCGACAAATAGCCCTGGCGTCGGAATAGTAGCTAGCGTTGCAACCGCTTTGTAGTAGCAATGGCATCGCTCACAGGTCATAGCGCGTTGCTCCGCCTCCTGTGACTCATCGTAAAGGTACCCGATGTCGAAATGGGTACGCGCGTTACAGAACGGGCAGAATATATTGGCTACCTGCCAGCTGCTTGCGCAAAGCCCACACCGTAAGAAAATCTGATGCTCCATACCACGTCGCTCGGCAAGCATTGGCCACGAGCCGCAGGTTGGGCAATAGCCCTTGTCCCAGACCAGGTTTTGTCGCAGTGGTTCTAGTTGCTTGGCGACTTGCTCGAGAACCGGGAGCAGCGTCCAGCGAGCCAATGTAGCTGCAAGCTCCGGATCAAGATTGAGTTGCTCGGCGCGCTGGCCAATCGAGTAGGGATCACCCGTTAAGATATCGATTGCCGCTGCATGGATATCAAGTGTTCCCCGCTTTACGGCTTGCTGCAAGGCCTGCAGAGCAGTGCGTGAAAGATTGGTGCTGCTGCGGGTGTGTGGGAGGTCAAGCAGCGCTTCACAGAGCTGCTGATACCGTCCTTGTAACCAAGCGGCGTCAAGCCGTAGCTGCTCGTTGCGCAGCAGTGGAACTCCACCTTGGAGTTTTGTAGCCGCCGCCACCGCGTCTAATGAAACACTAGGGACAGGCGGTGCTTCGCGGAACGCGACGCGAATCAGTGCCGCATGTGTTGCCGCCACTTCAGCGAGGTCAGGATGTTGTTCGGAAAGGCGCGCGAGCTGTGTCAGCGCCTGCTCAGCATCCCGTCGCAAGGGTTTGCGACGGTCGAGCAGCTTACTGATCGGATTAATCGGCACGGTTCCTACCTCTGCGCGGCTCCATGCCGTCGCGTATGGCTTGCTCGAGCAGCCAAGCAATAAAGTGGGGCGAGGAGCAGGCTGTTTCCCAGTCACTCCGAACGCTAAGGCAGACACCCCGGGTGGGGCCGTGTGGCCGCCCCATCTCGTGAATGATTTGCTCCAGCGCCTCGTCAAGTTGCTCGGGTTCCGGGTCGAGCGCAGCTAGCCGTACCAGCACCTGCCGCTTGAGCTCGATGCCTGCTTTATCTGCCTGCTGATCGCGGGCCCGCTGGCGCGAACGCAAGCCAGGCCCCGCGAGCAACAGATTGGCAAGATCGGCCGGACGACAAGGAACGTTTGGCGTCGCAGCCTGTCCGTCTTCCTTGCTTCCCTCCAACTGTGCTGGATCATACGCCATGGTCATGGCGCCGCTTCCGCCGGAAAGATTTTAGAGCGTGGTCCCACCCGCTGCGGAGCACCGGGATGGTTGTCAACATCAGCGCCGGTGCCGAAACCCGCCCCGCGCGGCCGACTTGCTTCCGGACCACAGCCTGCCAAGATTGTCAACAGCATGACAAGCATGATTGCCAGCTTGCGTTTGTTTTTTGCGAGCATAGCGTGTCCTTTTGTAACTTAGCCGTGTTCCGCTGCGCTCCTAGCCTTGCATGCGTCCATCGATTGGGATCTCCTGCCCGGCGTACACAATCGAGTAGCGCAGCGCGTAGCCACCGATCAGTGCTAGGCTCGCCGCAAGCACAGGCGTTACCCTGCCAAGCAGTCGCGGCTGCCAGTGGAGGAGCAGTGGCACAAGCAGGCCGAGGAGGACCGTGCCAACTAGCAACGTAATGCCATAGCGGTGCCGTAGGAATGGCCAGGCAATGCCCCCGAGAAGCACGAGAAATAGACCAATGATCGCGAGCTCCAACAGCATAGCCCAGTTATCTGCGGTTTCAAGCTGATGCACAACAGCATGGTCGTGACTGCGCCATCCAACCAATAGAATGAGCAGGGACAGTGCTGCCGACACGCCCGAGATGAAGAAGAGCGCGCCCAGCATCGTCGAGTCGCTCCAAATTGGCTGGTTCGTCGCGGCGACCAATGCGCCGGTATAGGATCCAAACAGGTAGCCAAAGACCATCAGCAGGACCTGGAACGTGGTACCGAGCACTCCACCCCGTATCAGCCTCGGTAACCAGCTAAACCTGCCAAAGAACCCCCCTTGTCGGTCGTCGATGATCACGGCGACAAAATTGACGAACGCCAGGCCGCTGAATATCAGCAGCAGCCACGAGCCGTACGACATCGGCGACCAATACTTAAACATCGGCCAGCCGGTACGGTTCTGGATCATCATGTGCCAAAAGCGCTCGGGCCGACCCAAGTCCGCAATGAGGAGTATGCCGCTGATCGACAGGAGCGGAAACGGGATTAGTGCTGTCCAGCGCAGCACCGGCCGCATTCGCTCCCCGCCGAAAAGCGCGGCGAGACCACTAATAAACGCACAGCCGCCGGCGATGCCGCCCAGAAAGAAATAGACGACAATCATCCAGTTCCAATGGGGATTTTCCATGAGTCGATCGACTGGCGGCATTAGCGCACCTCCCGCCGTTGCTCAGCAAATGTATCCATCCGTCGTTTGCGGAAGCTTACCAGTCCCGCAATGCCCATCAAGATTGCGGTGCCAAGGCTCCACAAGTTTGTCGGGCCAACGTTGCGCGCTGGTACCTTCGGATTCGAAGGTAAACCGTACACCTCTGGCTCGTCCATCAAGAGATAGAAAGCGTTGAGGCCACCCAAGATTGTCTCGTCGGCACCGTAGAGCCGGGCCTCGCTCATGCCCATGGAATGGAGCTGCTCAACCCGCGCCTCGGCGCGCGTCTTAAGCTCCTCAATCGGCCCGAACTGGATCGAGGCCGTCGGGCAGGCCTGCGAACATGCGGGCGCCAGCGAGTGCTGCAGCCGATCGTAGCAGAGCGTACATTTTTTGGCGATGCCCTTGCCCTCGTTTTCGGGTCCACCCATGTGGATCACGCCGAACGGACACGCTGCAACGCAGTCACGACAACCGTTGCACACATCCTGTTGGATGTACACGCTGTCAAATTCCGTGCGCATAATCGCGCCCGTTGGACAAACATCAAGGCAGGGTGCTTGCACGCAGTGCTTGCATACATCCGACATCATCAGCCACTGCAGATTTTCGCGGCTAGCATCCGTGGGAAGATAGCTTAGCGTGCCATCACTGGCTTGCGATTTCTCGATGAATTTAACGTGTCGCCAGTTAAGATCCGACAACGACCCGGTGTTGTCGTAGCTCATGCCCGTTAATGGACGGGTTTCACCTGGATGGTCGGGGCCGGTCGGCTGCTCGGCAAGCTCGGCCGGCAGATCGTTCCACTGGTGGCAGGCCACCTGGCACGCTTTACAGCCGATGCAGACGGTTGTATCCGTATAAAAGCCCAGTGCCTGAGCCATGATCATTTCTCCTCGATCAACAATGCTTAATCACGAATCGTTAGTGTGCCGGCCGTTGGTTGAGGTTCTCATTTACATCATCAGCCAGCGGCTCGATGTTGCACAAGAACGCCTTCGACTCGTGAATGCTGACGTTCGGATCACCGACCAGCGACGTCAGGTTGTTGGGCACAGCGCCGCGGGCAATCCCACGGTAGCCCCAGTGCATCGGCATGCCGACCTGGTAGACAAGCTTGCCGCTGATATTGAACGGCGTTAGGCGCTTGGTCACCAGTGCTTTGGCCTCCGCAGAGCCGCGCGGTGTTGATACCCTGACCATTTGGGTATTCCGGATGCCCAACGCTTCCGCCAGCTCCGGCGGGATCTCGACGAACAGCTCAGGCTGCAGCTCGGCTAGCCAGGGCAGCGTACGAGTCATCGCTCCGCTGAGGTGGTGTTCGGTCAGACGGTACGTCGTGATGACATACGGATAGTTGGGATCGCCGACTTCCGCCAGGGGGGTCTCGTCTCCCTGGAACTTCTTAAAGACCGGATTCACCTGCTGTGTGTAGAGCGGGTTCTGGACCGGCGCTTCCGCCGGCTCATAGTGCGTGGGCAACGGGCCGTCCACAGCTCCGCTCGGCGCGAACAGCCAGGCTTTGCCGTCGGCCTTCATGATGAAGGGATCGGCGCCGCTATGGAAGTCAAGGCCAACACCTCCGGGTTTCGCCTCGGCCGTCGGCGGCTTGGTCATTGGGAAGTCTGGAATTTCGTTCTCAATGCCCACCCACTTGCCTCTGACGGTCTCGCCCTGAGGATTCGTGGTTTCAGCGTCGGGATCCCACCAGACGTAGCCCTTGGTTTTACCGGTCGGATCGAAGGCCTTCGCTATCCGCGCTTCCTTGGGCCATGGATTGCCCGCCGGATCGGCTGAGGCACGGTTGTACAAAATATGGCGGTTGGCCGGCCAGGCAAAGCCCCACTGCGGCGAAACATACAAGCCCTTCTGGCGCGATGCGGCGCGGTTGAAGCCATTCGGATGTTCAGGCGTGGGAGCGTAAATGCCTGAGTAGATCCAGTTGCCACAGGCTGTTGAGCCGTCATCCTTGAGATCGCCAAAGCCCTTCACCAGCTGATTGTTCTCGACGAAGTAGCCGTTGATCTCGCGCACAATCAGATCTGCCGATGGCTCGTCCAAGATCCGCCACCCGTGGCGCCGGTTTTCTTCCTCGTCGATGTAGTTCCAGGTCAGGTTCTTAATTGGATCGTCCTTGGGATCCGGGCTATCCCTGTAAAGCTCCTTGAGCCGCAGACCTAGATGCACCGTAAAGTGAACATCCGAGCGGCACTCTCCCGGCGGATCGACCGCCTTGTCATGCCACTGCACCAGCCGCTGAGTGTTCGTGAACGATCCGTCGATCTCAGCTATATGGGCTTTGGGCAGGAAGAAAATCTCGGTCTGGATATCCTCTGTCGTCAGCTCACCACTGTTGATTTCCGGCGAGTCGTACCAGAAGCTGGCTGTCTCGGTTTCGTAGAGGTCTGATACCACCAGCCACTTGAGCTTGGCAAGCGCTTTGCGCTGGTAGCCGGCATCCTGCCCACCGACGGCGGGATTCTGGCCCATGCAGAAGAAGCCTTCCATTTTCCCCTGCGCCATGTTCACAAACATCGGCATATGGGAGTGGTCGGCGATGTTCTTGGGCAGCCAGCGGTAGCCGTAGTCGTTCTCCGCCGTCGCAGCATCACCAAACCAGGCTTTCAGCAGCGACACCATGAACTTGGGCATGTTGGCCCAGTAGGCGGTCGGCGTGACCTCGGTCTCCAAGTAGTCGCCCAGCGTGTCATGTTTCTTTTGAGCGCTGGGTGTTGCCAGGTACCCCGGCAGGATGTTATACAGGGTTGGGTTATCCGTCGAGCCCTGAATCGTCGCATGGCCACGCAGCGCCATAATCCCGCCGCCGGGTCGGCCCGCGTTGCCCAGCAGAGACTGGATCAGCGTGGCCGCTCGGATCATCTGGACGCCAGTTGTGTGCTGCGTCCAGGCGACGGCGTAGGCCATCGAGCCCGTGCGGTCGGGGCCCGAGCAATTAGTAAACTCTTCGCAGACCTTGAGGAAGGTTTCCTTCGGGCAGCCCGTCGCCTCCTCAACCATCTCGGGCGTGTAGCGCGCGTAGTGCCGCTTCACAATCTGGAAGACGCAGTTGGGATCCTGCAGCGTGAGATCTTGGGTGGGCCGGCCACCTACCAGCTTGCCGACGCGCTCGGTGAACGAAGACGGGCGATCGAGCTCGGGCGTCTGCGGGGCGCCGGTTTGTGGCGCGGGCTCTGACTGATACTTCCAGCTTGTCGGGTCGTACTTGCGTGCCTCGGCATTCCAGCCCGAGAAGAGGCCGTCGAGATCCTCGGTATCTTGGTAGGATTCGTCGACAAGCGTCGGCGCGTTGGTGTAGTTGACGACGTATTCTTCAAAGTATTTGTTGTTCTGGATGATGTAATTGATCATCCCGCCGAGGAAGACGATATCCGAGCCGGCACGGATCGGCGCGTGGAGGTCGGACACAGCTGAGGTGCGCGTAAAACGCGGATCGACGTGCAGGATCTTGGCGCCATTCATCTTCGCCTTCATCACCCAGCGGAAACCAACCGGGTGGTTCTCGGCGAAGTTGGAGCCCATGATCAGAATGCAGTCGGTGTTTTGCAGATCTTGCAGAAAGGTTGTGGCGCCGCCACGTCCATAGCCTATGCCCAGACCGGGCACTGTGCTAGAGTGTCATATACGGGCCTGGTTTTCCAGGTGCACGACCCCCAGCGCGCGCATCAGCTTTAGGTGAACATAGTTCCACTCGTTGTCCATCGTCGCGCCGCCGAGCGATCCAATCGCCAGCGTGTGGTTGACTTCCTTCTCGACCTCGTTGCCGTCCGCGCCTTTGGTTCTAAAGGTTGGGGCAAAGGTGCGATCCCGCGTTTCCTTGGTGAGTTGGGTGATGCGATCCATGGCCCAGTCAAGCGGCTTTTCTTCCCACTGCGTCGCACCCGGCGCACGATACTTGACCTTCAACTCGCGGAGCGGCGTGGTCGCCATTTGGAGCGTAGCAGCACCCTTGGGGCAGAGGTTGCCTTCGTTGATGGGTGAGTTCGGGTTCCCTTCGATGTTGACTACCTTGTTGCCGTTAACGACGCTGATCATTGTGCCGCAGCCTACCGCGCAGTAAGGACAGATACTAGGTACGTCCTTGGCGCCCGTAACCTTCAGGTTGAGCGCGCGGGCTTTCACCGCCGATACGTTGCCGAGCGCGAGTGCACTCCCAAGGGCGAACCCGCCAGCGGCGGTGCCCCGAAGCAGCTCGCGCCGGCTGATTGGCTTACGCGGGAAGTCCATACTTCATCCCTTTCTGATCTCGCGTCCATTGCGAGCTTATCACGGAGTCCCGATTGCTACGCTATGTTGAAGCCATCAGTAGCCCGCCAACCATCTCTTAAGAAAATATTAATTTACTTTGTTGCGCCTGTCAATCCCGGCACGATC
>JADDQE010000134.1 GCA_016781525.1 bacterium
CCCTCACTCGTTCGTGATTACCGAAGTTGATCGTCAAAACTCATTAGATAACTACTCTTGGTCGACTGGCGCTGCATCGTCCATAACGAAAAGCAGAAAGGTGCTGAGGCACAGCAAGACGAGAATCAGGATTGACATATGGTTCTCCATGGCTACGACGGTTGCATTTGGTCAAAGTGTAGCGCGGGAAACGTAAATCACCATTCCCTCGCACTGATATAAACGTGATACGAGGGTAAAAGATTAGCCTCTTCCGGCTACGGAAGAGGCTGTTACTTGATAGTACTAACTACGATAGCGTACTAGGACTTGAGCACCTCATCCGCCAGGGTCTGCGCCCGGTTTGTGTACTGTTTCTGATAGTAGTCGAGGTACTCGCCGCTCTTAAGTGGTCGCCACCAGGCCTCGTTGGCGACGTACCATTGAACCGTTTCTTCGAGCCCCTGGTCAAAGGTCACCTGCGGCTCCCAGCCGAGGGCTCCGAGCTTATCCGCATCGAGCGCATAACGAACGTCGTGCGCCGGCCGATCGAGCACAGGCTGAATCAAGGACTCTGGTTTGTTCAGCAGCTTCAAGATTCGGCGTGCGACATCGATATTCGTGTGCTCCATATCGGCCGCGACGTTATATGCCTCGCCGAGCTGGCCGCGATGGAGGACGACATCAACCGCTAGCGCGTGATCGAGAGCATGGAGACGGTCCCGCACCTGCATTCCATCGCCGTAGAGCGGCAGCGGCTGATCGTCGATTGCGTTGGTGACAAAGAGCGGAATTGCCTTTTCGGGGTACTGGTACGGCCCGTATGTATTCACACCACGTGTGACGGTGATGGGTAGATGATATGTCTGGAAATATGAGAGCACGAGGAGCTCGCCGCCAGCCTTCGCCGCCGCATAGGGGCTGGTTGGCTTGAAACGATCGGCCTCCTTGAACTTACCCTCACGAATTGGCCCATAGACCTCGTCGGTCGAGATATGGTGCAGACGCTCGAGACGCAAATCTTTCGCTGCTTCACAGAGCACATACGGCCCATATACATTGGTGCGTACAAAGGCATCCGGATCGAGGATCGAGCGATCAACGTGGGTTTCGGCCGCAAAATTAACGATTGTATCGATGCTGTGCTCTTGGATCGCGTTCCGTACAACCGTGGCATCGCAGATGTCGCCCTGGACAAAGGCGTATCGCGGATTCTGCTCAACTGCTTTGAGATTATTGAGGTTGCCGGCGTAGGTAAGCTTGTCGAAGACAACGATACGGTAATCGGGGTAGGTCTTAAGCATGTGATGGACAAAGTTCGCGCCGATAAATCCAGCGCCACCTGTCACAAGCAAATTTTTCATATGGAGTGCGCCTCGCAGAACTTCGGGAACAATGTGTGGCCTGCGAGTCTAACACACTGAGGAACAGAGTCAAATATTCGTGAATTGAAACATTGCAGGTGTAGGTGTTGCTGTGTGTGGAGAGCCAACATTTACCTAAGCTTTAGCGCTACTCATCGGTGCGTCGTGGCCGAAGCCTCGACCGTGATGCGGTGGATCAGAAAGAGGCGTCGTATGCAACTACCTCCGCGCAGTCCCCTTGGCGACGCGCGAATGCCAACGCGCTGCGCGTGCCAGCACAACACTGTGCTGTGTACCGCCAGAGTCTGCGCTTGGTCTCGACAAGAGCATTTTTGCAAGCAGGCCGTGATGCAGCGGCGTTTCGGGTTACATCCTCGCTCGCGTCCGCGTAACATCGTGCGCTCCTGGTCGCGGGCGAGCGGGAGCATCCCGTCATGCGGCGGTCGATGGCAGCGGTTGCGGCGACCATGCCAAACGCGGAAGCGGTGATCGCACCTGGGGTCGGGCATGGTTGGAACGGCGAAGCGCCGGAGCTTTTCAGCCGGATGATTCGCGCTTGGCTGACCGGGACGCCACTGCCGCACGAGCTGCTCCCGTTACTGCCAGCGCTTGGGGTGCACGCCATATCCGAGTACTCTGCGGCGGCGCCGCAAGCCGCGCACGTCGGTTCTGGGGCGGCTTCTGACACTATGTTGCTTTGCCAGCGACCCGTCGATAAATCCGCAACGTATCCCGCGCCGCTTGTTCCCAGGTAAACTGTGCCGCACGTTGGAGCCCACGGTGGCGCAGCTGGTCCCTAAGCGCTTGATTCTCCCATACGTTTGCCCAAGCATCAGCCCAGGCACGGACGTCGAGCGGAGGAAGGAGCAGTGCTGCATTGGCGGCGACTTCCGGCAGGCTGGATGTATCGGCGACGATCGTTGGCGCTCCACACTGCATCGCTTCGAGCACTGGCAGCCCAAAGCCGCTGTACAGCTCTGGATGGAGATAGACGTGGCAGGCGTTGTACAGCCACACCAGCGCCCGTTGATCGACGCTCCCAATAAACTGTACGGCCGACTCTAAGCGCAGCTGCCTGACTGTTGTGAACACGTCCTCGTCGAGCCAGCCACGTGCCCCGGCGACTACGAGCAGCGGCTGCTCGACGTCACCGCGGTCAAGCAGCTGCCGTAGCGCTTGGAGCAGGGTCACCAAGTTCTTGCGCGGCTCGATCGTTCCTACGAAGAGCGCAAATGTTCCAGGATGGAGACGTTGGCCGTTGATCGTCTGCGCGGCATTCGCATGAAGGGTCAGCGGTTGGAAGTGCACAGCTGCAGCCTCCGAGACAACCTCAATCTTTCCAGGATCAGCATCGGTGAGGGTGAGGAGATCGCTCGCCGTGCTCTGCGAGACGGCAATAATCGCGGCGGCATGTTTTACCGCACGGTTAATCTGCCCGTAGTAGCGCTTGGCGGCCGTGTCCAAAATCTCAGGGTAGCGCACAAAGGCCAGATCGTGCACGGTAATGACGGCGGGACGCCGCAGCCGGAAGAGCGGAATAAAGTCTGGGAAGTGAAACACATCGGCGCGTACGTTTGCGAGCTCAAGCGGTAGCACCAGCTGTTCCCAGCGATGATGTGGTGGCGTCCAAACCCGTCGCGTCGTGACGCGGGAGCCGTAGACACTCGGGCCCAGCATCGGCTTACGATGCTGGATCGCTACGAACCGCTCCTCGTCGCTTGCGGCCAATGCAAGGGCGGTGAGCAGCTGATTGGAGTACTGCGGTATTCCGCCGACGCGGTACGAGTTAAGGCGTAGGTCAAGTGCAATTCGGATCATAGGGACGTCGCGGCCTTAGCTGCCAGGTATCAGGTATCAGGCGTCAGGTATTAGCTTTTCGTCGTGAGCTTGCGGTTCTTTGTGCTCTGTTCTCCCTCTCCGCACCCCTAGCCCTTCATTCCTTATCCCTGTCCCTAGGCCCTCGCCTCTAGCCCCTCGACCTGAATCACCTGCCCATCGTAGGCAAGCTGCGCATATGACGGCAGCTCACGATTCGCTGCTGCATGGTCAAGGTCATGGGTAATATGCACGAAGTAGGCCTGACGGGGGCGCAGCTCTGCCACAATCCCCAGGGCCTCGTCAACTGTTAGATGCAGCGGATGCGGCGTGTAGCGCAGCGCGTTGATCACCAGCGTGTCGAGACCTCGTAGTCGTCGCATTGTTGCATCCGGTAGGGCGCTCGCATCAGTGATATACGCGAGCGGACCAAAGCGGTAGCCCGTGATGGGATGTGCGCCGTGCAATACCTGAAATGGCTCGATCGAGATGGCGCCTACAGCGAAGCGCTGCTCCAGCTCCCGGGTCTCCAGGCTGGGCCGCGTCGACAATGATGGAGCGGGGTCAAAGGCATAGTCGAACATATGCCGAACTCGGCGGAGCGTTGTTGCATCCCCATACAACGGCAGCGGCGCCCCTGTTCGCATTGTAAATGGGCGCAGATCATCGATTCCGCCAATATGATCGGTATGGGCGTGCGTCAGCAGCACCGCGTCGATATGCCTAACTTGGTGCCGCAGCAGCTGCGCACGCATATCCGGCCCAGCATCGATAAGAATTGTCGTGCCGGCATGTTGGATTAGCGCCGCCGTTCGCAGCCGATGATTGCGCGGATCTTGTGAGGTGCAGACGGCACAATCACAGCCAAGCACTGGGACGCCCATGGAAGTGCCGCTGCCCAATATTGTTAGTTGCATACAACCTATCAATTCCGGCTCTGTTTAATGGAGTGTAACATACTTCAGGTTCGCACTGGCCCACGGTTCCTGCATCCGCTGTTTCCGTACAAGCGGCGGTCGAGGAAGCACTAGGCGCCATCCTCACTACTCGTCGACGTCACCTAAGGCTCAGGACCGATGCGGGTTCCATGTGGAATACAAGCGCTGCCTCAGCTACCCCTAGCGGGCCGTGTCGACCTGGTTGCAGACCCTTGTAGACCAGCCATCGGGACCGCAGTGGGATTAATGCTTGCCTGCCTTCGAAGTACAGTTGTGCTGGAACTCCGCAATCATCATTAGCTCAGGATGGATTATTATGTCTTTGGTTCAAAATGAACGGCTACGCTGGATGCTAACCGTAATCGTAGTTGCCTTGCTGGTCTTATTCGTGCTACAACTCAGCCAACGTCCGAGTAAACCTACCGATGCGACCGTACTCATCAAAGGCGATGGTCCAAAGGCTAGTGCTGCGGTCGCGTCAAGTGCACCTACTGGTGTGCCGCTCATCGCTGTCGACGTGATCGGCGCGGTGCAGCAACCGGGTGTGTACTATCTCGACGGCAATGGCCGGGTCGCCGATGCGGTTGCAGCTGCTGGTGGTTTCGCGCCTGATGTAGCGCGCGATCAGATAAACTTGGCGGCGGCGCTGGTCGACGGGACGCAGATCCGTGTGCCGCGAGTCGGTGAGCAGCTTCAAACCGACCGACCGAATGAGCTCACGAGCGACGGGCTTGTGGACATCAACACGGCAGACGTAACGACCCTGGAGGCGCTGCCCGGTATTGGCCCGACTACCGCGCAGTCAATTATCGAGCAGCGCACGAGCAACGGGGCATTCAAGCAGATAGAGGATCTTCAGAATGTCAAAGGCATCGGCCCGGGCCTGTTCGCGAAGCTCAAGACGCGGATCACGGTCGGGCCATAGGTTGGTAGCGATGTGAGCCCAAGCGGATGTGGCGGACACGTGCTACCACGGTGATGGCGGTGTATGCGACGAACAAAGATTGTAGCAACGCTCGGCCCGGCTAGCGACTCGGATCTGAAGCTGCGGCAGCTTATCGACGCTGGGCTTGATGTTGCCCGGCTTAACTTTTCGCATGGTACTCATCAGGAGCACGCCGAGCGAATTGCGCGGGTGCGGGCTGCCTCCGAGGCCGCCGGCAAGCGAGTTGGTATCTTGCTGGACCTACAAGGGCCAAAAATTCGTACAGGCGGCCTGAAAGGTGATATGCCCGTCCTGTTACAAAACGGCGCATCGTTCACGATTACCACTGAGCCGATTGAAGGGGATGCAGGCCGGGTTTCTACGACGTACACTGATTTGCCACGCGACGTCGAGCCGCATGATCGCATTCTGCTTTCGGATGGCAACATCGAGTTGTTAGTCACTGGGGTTCGTGACAATGAGGTGGTGACACAGGTTGTACAAGGCGGCTCCCTGCGCGAACATCAGGGTATTAACCTGCCAGGCACGGCCGTTAGTACCTCCGCGATCACAGACAAAGACCGCGAAGATCTCGAGTTTGGGCTGAGCCAAGGCGTCGACTTCGTGGCGATGTCATTTGTGCGGCGCGCGGCGGACGTCCAACAGCTGAAGGATCTGATCAGCGCATCGGGATATCACACGCCCATCTGTGCCAAGATCGAGAAACCCCAGGCGCTTGACGAGCTCCATGCAATCCTGGACGTTGCAGATGTGGTCATGGTCGCGCGCGGCGATCTTGGCGTCGAAATGGCTCCTGAGCGTGTCCCTTTGGCTCAAAAGCAGATCATTCAGGCGGCAGCCGAACAAAACGTTGTGGTAATCACCGCAACCCAAATGCTTGAGTCGATGATCCAAAATCCGCGCCCGACCCGCGCGGAGGCTAGCGACGTGGCCAACGCGATCTTTGACGGCACAGACGCGATTATGCTCAGCGGTGAGACCGCGGTCGGCAAGTTTCCGGTTGAGGCGATCCAGATGATGCATCGCATTGCCGTGGCCACCGAGGGCAGCGAGCGCTTCGGCGAGCAAGCGGATATTCTTTACCGGAATGCTAATCCACCTCACGCCAACAGCGACTCTTCGCTCGCGATTAGTCACGCTGCACGCACGATTGCCAAGACGGCCAATGTTACCGCGATTGTTGCCTTTACACAGTCGGGCTACACCGCACGGCTTGTGTCCAAGGATCGGCCGCCGGTCCCGATTTTTGCGCTAACGCCCGAGCCCGCGGTCGCCCGGCGGCTGGCGCTATACTGGGGCGTTACGCCGCTGCTATGCCCTCCGGTCGAGCGGCTTGATGACTTAACCGACTATATGACTAGGACGCTGCTGGAGCATCACTGCGTTCCGCCGGGCAGCCGCGTCGTGATGACCGGCGGACATCCCTTAGCCGCTCGCGGGGCGACGAATTTTATCAAGATTGTCGATATTCCGGGATAGTTGTGAGCCGGCCAGGCGAACGCGTGGTGGCGGGAGGGTTTGCAGGGCGTGGGCCGGAGCCTTGATTTGTCAAGGTGGGCTACCTTCTCTATAATAAGCTGGCCTGGTTTTACGCCATGTTAATGGAAGCTGGGGCACATGTCGCAAAGTCAATTATCTGACCATGTCTGGCCCGTACCTGGAATTGCTGCTGAAGGTCTGCCGCTGATCGGAGTTGGTGCCGCACTGACCGCAGCAACCGCCATTTTTTCGCGAAAGCTCGCCGCGGTGCCATTGTCGCTGACACTTGGCACCGCGTACTTTTTCCGTGATCCGGAGCGTGCCCTGCCGACTGACTCGAGCCTGCTTTACAGCGCGGCCGATGGGCGGGTGCTGCGGGTGGAGCGGGTGGAGGAGCCGCGCTATATCAAAGGGCCGGCCCTGCGCATCGCAACATTTTTGTCGCTTTTCGATATACACGTGAATCGTTCGGCAACGGATGGCATCGTGCGTTATATCGAGCACGTGCCCGGTAGCTTTGAGGCAGCCTGGGGTGATGACGTTCATGAGGTCAATGAGCGGAACTACATCGGGATTGATACTCCACACGGCCCTATGTTGCTGATTCAGATCGCTGGGCTGGTGGCACGGCGGATCGTGTGCAAAGTTGCTCCTGGCGACACGGTGCGCGCCGGCGAACGGATCGGCTTGATCAAGTTCGGGTCGCGCACAGACGTACTTGTGCCATACAGTGCGGCGCAGCCTCTCGTTGTAGCAGGGATGCGAGTGCAGGCGGGGATTACCCCAGTAGGAGCTTGGAATGAATAAGCGCTGCTGGTTTCCGAACTTGCTGACGACGGTCAACCTGTTCTGTGGCTTTATGGCAGTAACCTTCGTCGTACACGCCATGGAGGACGGAACTAGTGGCCCCGAGTGGTTCCGCTGGGCTGCGTTGACGATTTGCTTGGCGGGGCTCTGCGATTTGCTTGACGGACGGCTGGCGCGCGCGCTCCACGTGAGCTCGCTCTTTGGCCAGGAGCTCGACTCGCTGGCCGACGTGGTTTCGTTTGGGGTCGCTCCGGCTCTTCTGGTGTACGAGGGCTTCTTTCGCGACTCGGCCGTCTCGGAGGGTTCGTTCTCGGTGCTCTGGCTTGCGCTATCGGGACTATTTGTGTGCTGTGGCGCGGCGCGGCTTGCTCGCTATAATGTGAGTGGCTCATCCGGACGCTACTTTACCGGGGTGCCAATTCCAGCGGCCGGCCTGACGCTCACGGGTCTGGCGATGTTTCCGGCGCGGATCAATACTGTTTTGATGGCGGTAATTGTGTTGTTCGCCGCGTTCCTTATGATTTCCACGCTGCGCTTTCCGAACCTCGAGCAGCTGATTTTTGACGCGCCATTCCCGATCCGGCTGCTTCTGTTCCTCTTCTTCGTGATTGCGCTCGTCGACCCTCAGAGTTGGTTCTTCCTGCTCCCAATCTCGTACCTCGCCTACGGATTAGGGGGCAATTTGCTCGACGCTCTCCGCCCGCGGGAAGCGTAGCGTTCACCGCGCGAAGCGACGAATGCTACGCTGGGCCCGGATCAGGTTGCTCTAGCCTCTGGCGGCGGCTGCCTCTTTCGGCTTAGGAAACTCCACGATCGCGGTCGTGCCGTTGTCGCTGAGCCAGTTGCAGGTGCCCTTGAGATACGAGCCGACGATGCGGCGCACCACTTGTTGTCCGCTGCGCCGCCCCGCTGTTTCCTGATCGCTGCTTAGGCCGACGCCAGTATCGCACACGATCAGCTGATACGAGCGCGGCTTTTCTGTCAGCACCACATCCACGCTTCCGGTGTGGCCGGGCAAGAATGCATGCCGAAAGCTGTTGGTCAGCAGCTCGTTGAGAACCATCGCCAAAGGCGAAACTTGCTCCGGTGGAATCAACAGCGCATCCCCTGTAACAGTCGTCGATGCCTGCATGTGGGGATCGTAAAAGGGCTGAATCGTGCGCGCTAATCGTTCGGCCACCTCGCGAAACGGTGCAAGCTGATTTTCGTGCGAAGCCAAGACATCATGCACAATTGCCATTGAGCGAACACGCGCCGTTGCTCGCTGCAACACGTCTTGGCTCGGGCCATGCTCCACGCGCGACAGCTCCATTTCCAAAAATCCACTGATCGCGGCCAGATTATTGCGCACCCGGTGGTTGAGCTCTTGCAGCAGCGCCGCCTTGATATCCGCGTCGTCACGCGCCTGCTCGTAGAGCTGCGCGTTTGTCTCCACCATCATCGCTAGCTCGGCTGACAGGCGTAGCTGCTCGCGCTCCATCATGCGGATACGGATCATCGAGCGAACGCGAATCAGCAGCTCGTCGTTGATGAACGGCTTGACAACGTAATCGTCGCCGCCCGCCTCAAAGCCGCGTAGCTTGTCTTTGACGCTGTTCCGCCCTGTAAGCAGGATTACCGGCGTGAAGATGCCGTGGACGGCCTTGATGCGACGACAGACCTCGTAGCCGTTGTTTGGGGGCAGCATGACGTCAAGCAGGACAAGGTCTGGCACCCCCTGCTCTACGAGCATCACCGCCTCCTCAGAGTCACTCGTCCACCGAACGTCGTATCCTTCGGAGCTGAGAAAATCGCTGAGCAACTGACCGGTGCCCAGGTCGTCCTCGACGATCAAGATGACCCCAGGCTGTTCACCTGACTGGGCCAGATCCATCGAGGGTTGTTCCGGCACATGCTCCATGAGTGCTGCTCCTTCCAAGACCTAAGGTTGCATCAGACGAAGCTGGTAGCTGGCACGCTCCGTGGTATGCGGCGTGGTGCCCATAACGACCACAGCAGCTCTCTCGTTCGGAGCAATGCGAAACTCGCCAACCTGCTTGGCATCAAGGGTCAGCGGTTCGATGCGAACTGCCTTGCCTGTGACGCGGACAATCCGAACTTCCCACTGCTGGGGGAGCTGGTTATTGGTGCGCGTGAAGCCTTGTGCATTCCAGCCTGTCGACGCTGTTTCCACATCGTCGCTGAAACCGATCTCCGGTACCTGCATATTGTCGACCACCATGCCCGGTGCATTATACGCGCCATCAGTCATCAGCGAGAATCGCAGTACAATTTCTTTGCCTGTGTATGGTGTTAGATCGATCTGCTCATCAAGCCATTTCGGCTGCTCGCCGGTTTGCTCCTCGCCTTTCGGCTCGTGCTCAACCCCGCTCCGGCCGGTGTAGCCATTGCCCCAATTCACGCCCTGTGGATCGTCGGTCGTTGTGTAACGGCCTGGTAATGTCGTGAAGCTTGTCCCGCCATCAGTTGAGACAGAGACAAAACCGTAATCGTACCCATACTCAATATCGTGCCAGAGCCGGAACTGAAGCGTCGCGCTCTCGACGTTACGCAGGTCCAACCTTCGCTCAAGCGTTGTATGGGTACTGTCGCCACGGTTGCTCCACCACATCGCGTTGCCCTCAGGCTTAGCCGTCACGACGCCAATTGTATCACTTCCATCGAAACGCACTGTCCGCTCGTTCGAGGCGGGTCCGATCCCATAATAGTCAGTGCCGAACTGCGCTACCATCTCATTAATAGTTCCGGATAGCTGCTCGACGTTAACTGTTGTCGGCAGCTGCGTATAAGCGTACCGTCCTTCACCGATGCGTTTGGCATTGAGCAAGTTGGCGATGGCCCAGTCGGCGTAAAGATCGCTGAACGTGTTAATGCTGGGATTTTGCTGGCGCGCGATATCGGCTAGGACGTGGAGCTGCTCACCCGCATTCGCCTGGATTAATCGTTTTAACTCCAGGCTGTTGCCGTATTGCTCATAAAAGTAGGTCAGAAAGAGATACGCTGCGCCGTAATGGGGTGCCGCGGTTTGGGGCGTGTTCGGCCAGGCTGTCAGCTGTAGATCCGGGTTGGCGAGGTACGAGGCTATGGTTCCGGACCCTTTATCGGCATATCCGTTCAATTCTTCAGCAAGTTGCGACATACCCTCGTTGAACCACGCGGATGTGCGGTCCGACTCGTTCCACTTGATCATATGCTGGAACTCATGCGCGAGCGTCGCCGCGTATCCTTCTGTGCCGAGCGGATATGAGTTAATACCCATCACAAACATGTCTCGCTCGTTGGAAAATCGGTTGACGCTCTTCGGCACAGCATCACTCTCTGAAAAGTAGCCGCCCGCACCTTGAAGCTCGACATTCACTACGGTGAGTCGTGGATCGCCATCGACGCCCGGTATCGCCTCCGAGCCGAAGAGCTCGCGGGTGCGTGGATAAATCTTATCGTTGAATAGGCGCGCTGAGCGTTCTACCGCACGCGGATCGACGTCGACTCCGTCCTGAACATACATCAACACGCGGTCAAGTGCGAGAACCAACGTGGTGTCGACTGTATAGTTTTCGTCCGTGGCCGGATTTGTGAGGTTGAATTGCTGCTTGTCACCGACCGTGACATCCAGCGGCCCAGTGCGCGCTACGCGCTCTTTGCTCGTCGTACGGCCATACTCGAATGCAAGCTCGACTTGGTCACGGTCCGGCAATAGGTTCGCGCTAAGCGAAGCGAGCGTTGCCAAACCGTTCGCTGCTGGCCTCGTGGTTGTGCTCGTCGGAGGGCTGCTTGAGGCATTGGCAGCGGGTACAGCTGTTGAGGCTAGATTGGAGGACTCCGCTGTACCAGCTGTCGCCTCGGTGCTTGGCATCCCCGATGGGCTGGCGTCTGCTGATGGACTGGGTGATGCTGCCGGCGCGGTTGATGAAGCAGGTCCCTGAGCAACAGGAGCTTGCGGGATCGCGGTAATGGCTTGACAGCCGCTGAGCAGTGCTCCAATCAGCAGGAGCGTGAAGAGCCTCAGAATCGGGTGAAACCTATGCAGCGGAGACATACTTTCCCTTATATGCTATGGGAGCGGTGATATACGTTGAGGCATAAGGACGGCCGGCGAGTTGACTCAACCCGTTCTACCACCCTCTACATCAAGTTTTTCAGTTCCTCAGCCGCCTTGCGGGTCATACCGGGAACCGAGGCTAGCTCATCCACACTCGCTTGGCGAATGCCCTCGAGCGAGCCGAAATGCTTCAGGAGTGCTTGCTTGCGCTTAGGCCCGATGCCCGGAATTTCGACGAGTGGCGATACAAATGCGTTCTTGTCGCGCAGCTTGCGGTGATAGGTGATCGCGAAGCGATGCGCCTCCTCGTCGATCTGCTGCACCAGATGCAGCGCGGGCGATGTTCGGGGGAGCACAATCGGCGCCGGGGCGTGCGGCAGCTGTAGGTCGAAGCGATCACGAGTAGGGCCTTTTGTCGCACCCACCACCGGGATATGTCCAAATGACAGCTCGTCCAGCACCGCCTTCGCCGCGTTAACTTGGGGCTTGCCGCCGTCGATAATCAAGAGGTCGGGCAACTCCGCCCAGCGCTCGTCGACTTCCTGCCCATCTGCGTCGCTTGGCGTGCCCACATCCGAGGGATCAGGGGCATCTGCTAGATCAGGGGGTGGCTGGTCGGCATCCGTCGCGTGGTTGATTTCAAGGATCTCACCCTGCGCCTGCTGCGCACGCCGGAATCGGCGGCGTAGCACTTCCTGCAGAGATGCTACGTCATTGGCTCCCTCGACGGTCTTGATTTTAAAGCGGCGGTACTCGCCCTTCTTGGGCTCGCCGCCGTCGAACACCACCATCGATCCTACCGAGTTGGTGCCCTGCGTGTTTGAAATATCGTAGCACTCGATCCGACGCGGAAGCCCCGGCAAATCGAGCAGATCGCGGAGCTCGCTCAACGCGCCAATCGCGCGCTGCGACGAGTTAAGCCACTGGAGGCGCACCTCTTCCAGCTTTTGAACCGCATTCTTAGCCGCCAGCTCCAGTAGCTGCCGAGTCTCGCCGCGGCGTGGCACGTTAAGCGCAACGCGGTGCCCACCCTTCTGGGTCAGCCAGCGCTCGATGATCTCAGCCTCTTCGATGTGCTCGGCCAGCACAATGTTATTCGGAATCGACGCCGCCGAGTCGTAGAATTGCGTCAAGAATTGGCCGAGCAGCTCCTGATCAGCGCTGTCTTCAGTGCCCTCGAGCGTAAAAGGCTCCGCCCCGATCAGCTTGCCGCCCCGCACAAAAAAGATTTGCACCACTGCCGAGCCATCTTCTCGCGCTAGCGCGATCACGTCTTGGTCGGTGGCCGCCGTCTTAAGCACTTTCTGCCGCTCCAGCACGGTTTCAAGCGCTTCGATCTGATCACGAAGGTAGGCTGCGCGCTCGAACTCGAGTGCGTTGGAAGCCGCAAGCATCTTCTGGCGCAGGTCGCGAACAATCTGCTCCGACTTGCCCTCTAGGAAGAGGCATGCGTCGGCAATTGCTTTCCGGTATTCCTCGTTCGACGCTAGCTCTGGAACGCACGGTCCCAGACAGCGCCGGATATCATAGTACATGCACGGCTTGCCTAGCTTGCGGTGCCGGTCAAACTTTACATCGGAGCAGTCGTAGGGTGGACGGAAGTGGAACAGCTTGTTCAGCAGCTTGAGCGTGGAGCGCACAGAACCTGCCGAGGCAAAGGGCCCGAAGTAGCGCGCGCCGTCTTCAACCACTTTCCGCGTTGTGAAGATGCGCGGCCAGGTTTCTTGAAGCGTGATCTTGATGTAGGGGTAGCTTTTATCGTCTTTAAGCAGTACGTTGTACTTGGGCCGGTGCTGCTTGATCAGGTTCATCTCGAGCACCAGCGCCTCAAGCTCGCTGGAGGTCAAGATATAGTCGAAGTCGGCGATGAGCGAGACGAGCCGCCGTGTCTTGCCGTTAAGGCCCTTGGGCGCCCCGAAGTACGAGCGCATCCGGTCCCGCAGTGCTTTCGACTTGCCGACATACAAGATTTTTCCGCTCGAGTCTTTCCAAAGGTAGACCCCTGGCTGCAGCGGCACGCTCTTGAGTCGTTCCTCGAATGCTTCCTGGTCCTGGATCGTGGTGTAATGTAAATTCGGCATGGCGCTACCGGGCTACCAAACGGTGCTTCCCGTCAATTCTCCAACTTCGCCGTAGGATTTTCAATAGCAGGGACGCATCGTTACGCCGCTCTGTAGCGGTATTGTACCTGTGCTGCCAGGGTAGTACAAGGTTTCGCCGCGGGTGCGTTGGAGCGTGCTAGGTGGCAACAGCTATGCTGCCAATGAGTGTATAAAGGCGCTGCTACGACGGGGCCAGATAGCGAGGGAGCCGTCACTCGTCGTCGTAGCTACGGCACAGGAGAGCGCTGCCGGCCGCCCTCGGCTAATTGCACTAAACAATCGGGAGCGAGAAGCGGAACACTGCTCCCCCTTGGGGGCCGTCCTCAACCCAAATCATGCCACCATGAGCCGCCACTGCTAGCTTGCAGAAGGCGAGCCCGAGACCAGTGCCCTGGCCCCGTCCTGTCGGCGCTTGGCCGAAGAGCTCGAAGATGATGCTGCGGTAGGACTCGGGAACGCCCTTGCCTTCATCCATGATGTCGACGACCAGCCATTGTCCTTCTGAATGGCCGTGCGGCAGGGATTGGGCATCCGGGACCCAGCCGCTCACGCGGACCTGACCACCGCGCGGGCTGAACTTGATTGCGTTATCCACCAAATTCTGTACAACACGCCGCACCAAGTCGACGTCGACGCTGATCGGCGGTAGCGGTGCGGTATCATTGCTGAGGGTGACCTTCCGGTCGATTGCGATGCGTTCCAAGCGCTCGAAGACCGCCTCGACAATTTCGAACAGCTCGACGGGCTGGTGCTGAATCTCGAGCTGGCGTTGCTCGAGGCGCCGGATATCCAGCAGGGCATTCACAAGATCCAGCATCTGCTGGCTGCTGTTCCCCGCGATTTCAAGAATACGCTGCTGTGCCGGCGTCAGCGGGCCACTAATTTGCTTGAGCAGTAGATCGTTCGAGACGATCATGTTGGTCAATGGCGCGCGTAGATCATGGACGATCATGTTGGCCAGGTCCTGGCGCAGCTTCTCGGTCTGCCTCTCAGCCGTAACATCGCGCAGCACCAGCAGCGCGGCGGATCGCGTGGTGTTCGAGCCGCGAACCGGAAGCACACTCCAGGCGAGGTCGCGCGCAACTGGCGCCATTATATTGATCTCGCCCTCGCGCTCGGCCCAGTCCCCGCTGGCGACGTTGACGATCGCGTCGCAGATTGGCCGGAAACGCTCTTGATCCGTGGATGCCGGCAGACGATCAAACAAATTCGTCACTAGCGCGCCTTCCAGCGTTGCGTCGTCCATTCCCAATAGTCGGCAAAGGGCTGTGTTTGCCGCTGCAATGCGACCTTGTGCGGTAGCCATCAGCATCCCCTCTGTGGTGGATGCGAGAATCGAGGCAAGTCTGTCATGCTCGGCACTTACCTGATCAAAGAGGCGCAGATTTTCTAGGACCGCACCGGCCATTTTCGCATAGAGTACCACCATCTCGCGCTCGGCAGGTGCCAGGCTTAGGTCGCTGTAGCCGATCCACAGCGCGCCCAATGTAAGCTTCGCCCCACGCACTGGTACCACGCTTATGCTGAGCACTCCCGCCGCGTGTAGCGCTGCCGGCACCTGCACACCCTCGAGCTCGATATACTCATCAGTGCTATCGGGGAGCATCGCGCCGAGGTCGGTCTCAACTGCTGCCGGTAAGCCAATCACGCGCTGGCGCGGCCCGTCATCGTGACCAAGCAGAGACCAGCCGCCACCGAGACCATTGGTGGTACCCACGGCACCGCTGACAGTCATCTGCATGATCTCATCGGTCGAAAGTTGAGCTGTGGTGACCGCCAGGCTCAGGGCGTTGAGCGCTGTCAGACGGTCGACGGTCTGCTCTTGCTCGCTGGCCAAGCGCGCGTTAACAATCGTGATTGCTGCCTGGTTGGCGATAATCTCGAGCTCGTGGAGGAGCGCGCTGGAAAGTCGGGCCGTTGCTTCAACGGTGTCAAAGGCGATAATGCCCACGAGCGAGCCGTTCGCGTCGAGCAATGTCAGCAGCATGCAATCGCCAAAGCCGGGCGCGAGCTTATGCTGCCCCAGGTGGTAGCTGACGGTACCAATTTGCTGCGCTCCGCGCAACATGTCACGCACCATGGAGATGGGTGTCCACTGTTCTGGGCGCGCCATTGTAAGCGTCGGATCGAGCCCAATCTGAGCCACGCCTCGCACTAACTGCCGGTCGGACTCGACCAGCCCCACGACAATGCGTTGGCTCCCGGTCATTTGTTGAATGGTGGCAGCGATCTGTTCGCTGACGTGCCGCACATCATTGGTAGAGCGGAGCGCGTTGCTGATCGAGACGATATTAGTCAGCTGTTGATTGCGCTGCTCGAGGTCCACGATATGCCTAGCAAGGGCACTGTCGGTGTGCGAGTACAGCTCGGCGTTCTCGAGTGCGACCCCCGCCTGTTCCGCCACGGCTTCAAGTAACTGTGCATCTGCCCGGGTAAACTTGCCACCGCGCTTGTTGTAGAGCTGGATGACACCACGCACACGTTCCCGCCCTCTTAGTGGAGCGCACATCAAAGACGTTCTCACGGCAACACCGTCGTCGAATAAGTCGGCGTGCCGTGCGGACCGCTGGATGTCATTGGCGATACGGACGGTGCCCGTCCGCAGCGCCTCACGAGCGAGCCCGTTGTCCTGCGGCGTCCGAAGCTCCGGCTGCGCATCCAACGTGTGCCGAGTCACCAGATCACCGCTGTGCGGATCTTCGATCAGTAACGCGCTGGCCATCACGTCGAGCGCGGCCGTCAGCTCCCGCAAGATCAGCATCGGCACTTCCTGGGGGTCCAACGTGGCGCTAATTGTGCGTCCGATACGATTGATCAGCTCCAGCTGTACGGCCTGCTGCTGAACCTGCTTGTATAGCTGAGCATGTGCGACGGCTGCCGCCGCTTGTGCGGCCACCGACGACATCAGATGGACATCTGTGTCGGAATAGCGCAGATTGGGACGGTCGATGGTTGCAACCATTACCCCAACCACTCGATTGTGGTGACAGAGCGGTACTCCTAACCAAGCATGACTATATTCAACGTCATGAGGTTTCAGCGGCACGATATTCCGCCGGGTACATTCGGCGAGGTAGTCGTCGGTGACTATCAACGCACCGGTGCGAATAATCTCTCCGGTCAGCCCGCGGTCGATTGACCACCGTTCATGCGGCTCTATGGCTCCCTGCTGCGTGGATAGATATGCAAAGGTGAGCTCGCTCGTCTCCTCGTCGATCAGCGCAATGTAAAAATCATCGGCAACAATCAGCTCGCGCACGACCAGAGCTAGATTAGGGAGCAACTGCTCAAGCTGCAGGGTCGTGGAAAGCATGTTCCCGATTTTGTGCATCAGCGCGAGCTCACGGCTGGCTGCCTGCTGGCTCTGCCGTTCCATCAGGGCCAACGCCATACCCGCCTGCTCGATTGCTTCCTGGGCCTGTGGGCTCACATGCCCCACTTCTAGTACAACCCAGCCGCGCAGCTCGTTGAGTACAAGCATTGGCACATAGACGGCGCTCTGCTCCTGGACGGTTTGGCCAGCTGCCAGAGCGAGCCATTCCAGTCGTGAGGGCATCCGCGGGGTCGGCTGGTCGTTAAACTGCGCCGCCATTACGCCCTCGCCTTGCCACATGAGCTGCATCGCCTGCGGCTGTGCCACCTCTCGTAGGTATGCCTGCAGAGCCGACACCAGCGCGGTGCGGCTTGTCAAACGACTAAATATTGGAGTCGTAGGCGCGGGCCCAGCGCTGGGACCAAGCTCCGAGGTCGAGTGATTCATACAACGTATCGCTGTCTAGGGCGAGAAAACGCCGCAACATTATAGCTCGTTGACATAATTTTTACAAATACGACCTGGCGGGACCTTATTATCTTCCCGTAAAATAAATACGTAGTAAATAGCCTAAAGTTGCATCTACCTGCCGAGAGTTGCCCGTCGACTCAGCTCTGGCATCCGCTCGTTAAGCGCCCAGTCTAAGGTACTGGTACGGATGCGCGGACCGCTGTCCAGAGCAGCGTTGGCTGCAGGCGGCAGCATTGGCCGGAGGGCATGGAGGACAGCCCCTGGACCAGCCCTACCTGGAAGTAGGTTCGAGAGCGTGGCCATCGCGTAGGGCCGCAGGAAGTCAGCGGCAAACCAGGTCAGCATAGGGGCTACGAAGAGGGTACGCGTTGCAGGGTCGAAGCGTATGCCGCGCTGCTCGTCACCGAGAAAGCGACGCAGAGCGGCATCAAGCTCGGCTTGTAGGCCGGCGCCCGTAAAGGCGTATGGCATAAGCTGAGGGCCTCCGCGTGCAGCAGGTGCAATCGCCACGTGGACTCGCGGGTCGCGAAACGCGCGAAGAACATGGCTGTGCAGCGAATGGAGCGACAAGTTGCGGCGGCCTACAGGGTAGGGTCGCAGAAAGGCTCCAGGAATTTCCCGAATCGAGGCGATCGGATAGTTGCAGAGCACCTGGTGGACGGCAATTGCATTGTACGCATTGAGGTAGAAAGCCAGCTGATCGTCGGCGTCGACAAATGCTTCGGGATCAATGTCGGCGAGACGCTGCAGATACACTTCGAGCAGCCGGCGCACGCGGACCATCGTGCTATATTCAACGGTGCCGTTCTGTACAAAACGGCTCAGCAGCGATGTCCACTCCGAATGCTGGAATCGCCCGGCACCCACGCCATCACGTAGCGGCCCTATCCGTGGCCGGCGTCCGGCTGCGGCTGAAACAACCCAGACCAAGCCTTCAACTACTGGTAAATGGCGACGAGGGGGGGCTACACGCATGCTTGTTGCACCTCTATAGCTACAATATAGGATATTGTGGCAAACTGTGGAAGCGTCGTCAAGCAGCGGACCAAAGATGATGGCCCAAATCATGAAGCTAGAGCGGCAATTGCACCTCACATGTTGTAAGTCTGCTAGGCTAGTCGAGGATTCGTATGCACGAGCTAATAGTGTCGCATGGCCGCGGCCGCTTTCAAACGAGTGTCAACCCCCAAGATATTAGCGAGCTGCGTGATAACCCTGGGATAACACTCTGGCTGGATTTGACGGCTCCCAACGCAGAGGACATCGAGCTGCTGCGTGAAGAGTTTGGGTTTCATCCACTGGCTATCGAAGATGCGACCCGACCCCACCAGCGGCCAAAGGTCGATAGCTATGGCCGGTATTATTTTGTCGTCTTTTACTGCGTGGATGTTGGGCCCGAGACCAAACAGTTTTGTACGACGCCCATTTACTTGTTCATCGGGCAGAATTACTTGGTTACCGTGCATAATGAGCCGATCGCAGCGATCCAAGATACGCTGCGACGCTGGCGAGCGCCTGAATCACCGCTCGAGCAAGACGTGGGCTCGCTTGTTTATGCGCTGCTTGACGCCGTCGTTGACGACTACTTTCCTGTGGTAGATCAAATCGCGGAACGCGTGGATGAGCTTGAGGATTCGATCTTCGGCAACTTCGACGAGCGCGCGTTGGAGGACATCTTTCAGCTTAAGAAAGATTTGCTGCAGATGCGGCGGGTCGTAGCGCCCGAGCGGGACGTACTAAATGTCATGCTCCGCCGCGAGATTCCCGTCTTCGACCAAAATGACGTCACGTATCTTCAAGATGTCTATGACCACATCGTGCGTACGACTGACGCAATTGATACCTACCGCGATCTGCTGTCGAGCGCGCTCGATAGCTTCTTGTCGATGCAATCAAATCGGCTAAACCAGATCGTCAAGGTGCTGACGATTACCTCGATAGTGTTGATGTCGTCCGCGCTTGTCGCCGGCATTTACGGAATGAACTTCAAGTATATGCCCGAGCTCGAGTGGCGCTATGGCTACGCGTGGGCTCTGGGTCTCATGGTTGCTATCGCTGGGGGAACGTTCGCCTTTTTCCGCCGTATTAAGTGGCTCTAATGTTACGCAAACGCGCCGACGCTCCCTCCGCGCGCTTGCCTCAAAGCACAGCCTGTTTAGTCCTGCTCAGACCGGTTCGAGTCACCAGATTTTTGCGAAAGCAATGCGACCCACTCCGTATCCGGTGAGCTGGTGCCACTGTTAGTAATCGGAATCATGCCCAGCGGGCGCTCCATCAAAAACATGTAACGTATTTGCGAGATTGGTTTGCTGCTTTCTTCGTCTTGTACGACTGATTCGACGCATATAGGACACGTTCTGGCTAGGGGAGGAATACAACCAGACTCCCATGTATGAGCCATACATGCGAGCTGAAGCGGTTCGGGAGCATATTTAGGGCTTCAATTGGCAAGTGACGGCCAGCTCGTCGCCGGGCTGGGTCAATCCAGCACAACGATTTACCGCTCGCCTTCGACCTCGGCTACCAATCCACCAAGGTCCTGGCGGACACTCACCTGTGTATTGCCACCATTGCTGATCTCGATCCGTTTCTCAATCGGTGGGGTGGTATTGATCCGAAGCGTGTAGCTCCCCGGCTGGACGGAGATCGGTTCGCCGCCGACCGAGCCCTGGGCAGCCTGCGAACCATCGTCAGCTAGTAGCTGATAGCTGAGCACAACAGTTTGCCGTAAGGCTTCGGCGAGCTCCGCTCCGTTTGTCGCGTCAAAGTAGAGGCCACTGCCGTTGATAGCAATTTGTTGAAGCTTTGCCTGATCGGCCGGATTATCGAGGGCGAACCCGATCACGTGGACCTTGCGCTCCGGCACGTCCTTTACAAAGTTTGCAGCTTCGGCGGCAGGATTGCCGTTACAGGTTTCGTCACCATCGGTAATAACGATCACAGCCGTGCTGCCTTCGGCGGCGCGCAGATCACCCGACAGTGCCCGGATCGAGAAGGCCAGCGGGGTACGTGCTCCCGGAATAGGTTCTAGTGTATCAACAACTCCCAGGAGTGCTTCTGGGTTATAGCGCGTCAGACCTTGTACGAGCTCGTAGTCGCCGCAGTCGTTGGTCCGCTGTCGGCCATAGGTTCTCAATGCAACATTGGCTTGACTCGAAACGTTGCCTGAAGTCAGAAATGCTCGTAAAGCTTCCTGCGCTACCTGCCAACGTTCTTTATCTGTCCCTGCAACTTTGCGCCGCATGCTGCCGGAGCCATCGAAGATAATCGCAATATTGCGCGGGGTCGTGTAAAAGACCGATTCGTCCGTTGCGCTGACGCTGATTGTGCCGGGTACTACCGGCGCTTCGGTAGGCGCTACCGTTGGGGTTAGTGGTGCCGCGGCTGCCACGACTGGAACCGCTGTCGGTACCGTGGTCGGCGGAACAGGCGTAGGAGCTTCGACCACTGGTGCTGGTGTGCGCAGTTGATAGATGCCGAATGCTGCAAGGAGTGCGAGACACAGTGTTAGACCGGCAACTATCGGCAGCAGGACCGGACGTCGGGGTGGCGCTATTGCCGAGGGTTTGTCCACGCCTTCGAAGCTCAGCTTCAAGCGTGCATCGGCTATCAGGTCGTCGATATCGGGATAAAGATCAGTGGAATCCTGCAGCTGACTAAGCGTATCGATGGCGGCCTGCCACTCGCCGCGGGCAAAATGCCGAAGACCTTGTTGATAAAGATCCTGCAGTCCAAAGGGCTGGTTTGAATACATCGCGTGGGCCTCAAACAGGTGTGAGGGTTATCGGTTGAACAAAGAGCTAGGGTCGGTTGAGACCGAAGTGTAGCATACGCGCGCGAAAAAAGGGATGTATTTTGCGTTGATTATTGGAAAGCCCGATGGATGGCTCTGGCCATGACTAGGCCGAACCTTGGATCGTGCGGACGGCCCAGGCATTGAGCTGACCGCGCAAGGGCTCGCGCGCTACAGGTAGTGCCTGCTGAGGACTACAGTCGCCAAGCCGTACAAGCAAAGCGAGCCCATCACATCCGTAAAGGTGGTGACGATTACCCCCGAGGCAAGCGCCGGATCGACATTGATCAGCCGCAGCCCAAAGGGCACAATCGTCCCCATCAGCGCGGCGACGATCAGATTAAGCAGGATTGCACCGCCCGCGACCAGGCCGATAACCGCACTGCCCTGCCAGAGGAGGCCAAGCAGACCGACGCAGACGCCAAAAATGATGCCGTTGACGACGCCGATCGCCGCCTCGCGTGTCAGCGTCCGCCAGCTATCGCGTAGGGTGATCTCGCCCAGAGCGAGCGAGCGTACAATCAGCGTCAGTGTCTGGATGCCGGCATTACCGCTCTGCCCATTGATAATGGGTGCGAACGCGGCGACCCATGGGAGGACACGAGTCGTATCCTCAAACTGGCTGACCACAAAGGCTGCCAGCATTGCGGTCGGCAGATTGAGAAAAAGCCAGGCGAGGCGGCGGCGCGACGACCGAAAAATGCTGTCGTAGACATCCTCGTCGGCATCAAGATTTGCAAGATGGTAGATGTCTTCGGTGGCCTCTTCTTCTAACACGTCGAACAAATCGTCCGCAGTAACAACGCCAACTAGCTTGCGGTCGTCATCAACGATTGGGAGCGCCAACAGATCATAGCGCGCCAATAAGCGGGCACACTCTTCCTGGTCTGTGCCGACGTCGGCCGCAATTACATTCGGATTCATGATGTCGCCAAGGCGGGTATGTGGCTCGGCAACGACGAGCTGACGCAGCGAGACAACGCCGATCAGCCGGTCGGCGTCGTCGGTGACAAACAGATAGTAGCTGGTTTCTTCGTCGGGCTTGTTGCGGCGGAGAAAGTCGATCGACTGTTGTACGGTCATCGACTGGCGGAACGCGACGACGTGCGGAATCATCAGGCCGCCCGCGCTCTCCTCATCATGCTCCAGGAGCTCGCGGACCTCATCCTCCTGATTCATCTCGGAGAGTGCTGCTTCGACCCTGCGCTCGTCAAGCTCGCCCAGCACGTCAGCAGCGTCGTCCGGGGCCATCTCGTCGAGGAGCTCCGACAGAGCCTCTACCCCCAGGCGGTTGGCGACATCCGTCCGCTCATCCTCGTCGAGCTCGATCAGTACCCCGGCGCCTACCTCGGGCTCGAGCTCCTCGACAACTTCAGCGCGATCGGCCGGATCGAGCTCTTCGAGGACGTCTGCTCCGTCGGCTGGATGGAGTGCCGAGACGACATCTGCGGCGTCGACTGGGCGCAGGGCGGAGATGAGGTTGGCGGCTTCTTCGACCTGCCCCTGAGCGAGCAATGTGCGAACTTGGTCAAGGACGAGGTCCAGCTCTTGAACCGGTGGCATACCGCACCTCCTCAAAGGTCGCTACGCACACAAAAGGGCGGGACTAGCCCGCCCTTGCGCATTGACGATGCAATGCCGCCGGTCTGACTATCCCTGCCGCAGCTGTATGCGGTTACTAGAATGTCCGTCTGCGTTCATATCTTTTTGCATTGTACTTCAGTCCGAGGGTAGTGGCAAGCATGAGCGCCGAGCTTGGCCATTCGACTGTGGCGTATTTCTTGCACGGTGAATGGCAGCAGGAGTGATGGTTTTAGTGGGTAGATACAGTGGAGGCACACGTGAAGCCCTTACCGCCAGCCCTCAACACGGTCAAGGAACTTTTGCAGGGCAAAGGCCTTGTCTCGCATCCGATCCATGTCGCGATTAACCACATGCCGCTTGGTCTGTGGGAAGGCAGTGTCATCTTCGATCTGCTGTCACGCCAACGGAAATGGCGCAGGCTGAGCGAGGGCGGTTATTACCTGAACTTGTTCGGCATTATCGCCGCCGTCCCGACGGCCGCGACCGGCCTGGCCGAGTGGTGGGATATTCCCACCGACCATCCCGGTTGGAAGACCGCGACGACCCACGCCGTCCTCAACGATATCGCGCTATGCTTGTCACTGTATAACTGGTGGACGCGGCGCAATCGGCGTAACCACACGCCCGACCAGACGAACCTCCTCGTGAGCGGAGCGCTTGTCAGTGTGCTGGGGCTGTCGGGGTATCTTGGCGGCGTCATTGCCCATGAGTACGGCTATGGAACCCACCGGCAAGGCTCGTCGATCGACAAGGAGCATGAATCACTTGTGGGTCCGCAGGCGCAAATTTTTCAGCCCAAAACGGTGTACACGAGCGCCGCCTCAGCTGACAGCAGCTTGGATAGCGTAGCGGGCACGGCCACCGACGAGGTGGAGGACATTGACACAGCCGTCGAGAAGGCGATGCTCGATCCGAGCTCTGGGCGTGAGACTGGGGGAACAGGCATCTAACCGTAATCGGGCTTACGCTCGGCGCGACCACTCCTTTTCATGGCGGCTGCGGCAGCGGCCGGAGACTCGGCAGTTACTTCCGGGGTGTTCTTCCCAAGGACACCTCGGTTTTCTACGTCCAGAGCCGTATTTATGAGTTTGACATAAGAGAAATTGACGCGTGGAAGGCACAATGGTACAGTGCTACAGTTGAGGCTTTCCCACAGGCTCTAGGAACAGAAGGAAACCATCGCATGTCCACAGAAGGTGCGCAAGCGCCGGGCACCCCGCAGTACCCTCCCGCCGAGATGCTGCATCCGGGTGCTTCTGTCGCAATGTCCGGTGTAGGTACCGCAGCTACCGGCTGGGCCCGACTTGACACGTTACTCGTTGCTCTGGCTATCATATCTGCGCTTAGCCTGTACCTATTTCGGCTTGGCCAGCCCGCTCAGTTTATATACGACGAGCTCTACCACGCCTACACAGCCGCTAAGCTAGCCGAAGGTAGCCCTGCTCCATACGATCCCTTCGCCAAGGTACCTGAGGAGGATAAGCAGCGCGGCAAAGTCGCGCATGTCTGGGATCATCCTGCGTTTGCCAAGCTGCCGATGCAGGTGGGAATAAAGCTCTTTGGGGATAACCCTTTCGGCTGGCGCTTTGCCAATGCGATATTTGGGGGCTTGGGCGTTGGGATTTTTTATGTATTAGGGCGGAAGCTGTTCAACCGCGAGATTGCGCTGTACGCGACAGCACTGCTGCTGCTTGATGGTCTTTGGTTTGTTGAGTCACGGCTGGCATTGAACGATATTTATCTTGTCTGCTTTCTCCTGCTCGGCTATCTTGCGTTCGCCAGCTATTTGCAGAGCCCGCCTGATACGCGTTGGCGCTACCTTTGGCTGACAGGCGTTGGCCTTGGTATGGCCATTGCCACAAAGTGGTCGGCGCTGTACTCGATTGGATTTGTAGGTTTGGTGGCAACTGTCCGTGAAATTCGTCTTTGCCTCGCGCATGCGAAAGTTGCTCCCGCCCGCGCACTCCTGCTGCTCGCGGGGGCTGGTGCCACGCTTGCCGGCGCCCTTCTGGTGCTGCCAGCCATGCTCTATGTCGCCGCGTACGTCCAGTATTTCTTGATGGGCTTTGATTGGAGCGATTGGCGCGAGCTGCAGCGGCAAATGTGGAGCTACCATACGAATCTTAAAGCCTGCCACAACTGGGCCTCGCCCTGGTGGTCGTGGCCGTTGATGTTGCGGCCGGTCTGGTATCATCTATTCATTATGGGCAATCCCCTGAGCTGGTGGCTCTACCTCCCTGCTGTGCTCTTTGTTGCGGTTCAGTGGGTCCGCGGCCGCTTCGCCGCAGTTGGCCTCGGGGTAGTACTGCTTGGCTTCTTTGGTCAATGGATGCCATGGGCGCTCTCGCCGCGAGTCTCGTACTTTTACCACATGCTGCCCAGTGTGCCCTTCGCCTGCCTTGCTCTCGGCTATGTGCTTAGCTGTCTGCGGCGGAAGCAGATACGAATCGGTCCTCGTAGGATACTGCGGGGTCATCCGATAGTGCTTGGCTACCTAGCAGTGGTACTTGGGTCGTTTGTCTTTTTCTATCCGATCTACACATTGTTGCCAGTCTCAGATGCTCCGATCCTGGCCCTCTCAAGGTTAGGCTTAGGACCCGACCTTAATTTTACTCAGATGCACTATTGGCTGCCCACTTGGGTTCCAGGGAGTGAGTGGGCCTTTGGCTGTCCACAACCCGCACTCCTTGATACGCTGCGATCGTTTGTGCGTTAACCGGAGCGAAGACGTTCAGCGGACTATTAGACGAGAAGCCCTGCCATCGGCAGAGCTTCTCGTCATGTCCAATCCAATCAACTGCGACAACTTGGTGGTCCAGCCACCTCGGATGCAACAGACAAAGGTAGATCCCTATCTAGATCAAGGTTAAAGCGACCCAGCCCCTTTGCTCGTCGCCGCCTGGGATGTGTCGGCGCGATGTGCATTACGCCTTAGGTGCTAGGATACCGTAGGCCTCTCCCCTTGGTCGTGCATACAGGCACAACAGTGCAACCTGTGGGGCCACATATTTTGGTTAAATAACAACGCCTGGGATGCTCCCAGGCGTTGTCGAGCTGTAGAGTACTTGCTAATCGTTGGTGTGGCTTAGCCGTCGAATGAGGACGAAAGAGCCGATCGCGATAAGCAGGAGGCCGAGGGTCAACAGCAGCCAGAGACTCGCATCGGCCATACCTGTTGCTCCGAGCACTGCACGTGGTCGTGCCTCTGCCTGCGGTGCCTCTTGTGTGTTCTCTTCGGTAGCGCCCGCAACAGCTTGATTCCGTCCTTGCGGCGCCGGAGTAGGAGCGGCGCTTACTACCGCAGGTACTGCAGTTGGAACCGGCGTGGCTGTGGGTAGCGGCGTTGCTTCCGGCGTACTTGTGGGCAGGGTGACCACCTCCAGCGTCTCGGTGGGTGGCACGGACGTCTCGGTGGGTGGCACGGACGTCTCGGTGGGTGGCACGGAC
>JADDQE010000086.1 GCA_016781525.1 bacterium
AATGGCCCGAGGAGGGCTTGACAATGCTACCAGAGTCTTGTTCGGCCTATCTGTCTCCGATGCTGCTTCATTACGCTCACGTTCGTCATTCTTCGATGAACTTACAAACTTCCCAATCTTGACTGATGTATGGCTTCATGAAGGCAAGCACCTCCTTCTGTTGCGCGCCGCACCAAAAGTCAAATCCCTGGTCGTTCGGTGATACCATAGCCAGGGCCTTACCACGCATATAAAAGCGTGTTGGGTATGCGGGCCATTGCCAAGGACCATAGGGTATCGGATGCCAGTGCGTTAGGACGGGACGTATTTCGGCATGCGAGAGACAGGCGGCCGATGCACCAAAGGGGGCGACGATCAGTGCCTCGAACAAACAGACTTCAAGCAGAAACGCCGCAAGCTGCTCTTCTTCAGATTGCCAGGGCTCGTCTACTTCATTTACGCGGACCAAGACTCGCGGATTATCACTCCCGCGCTCGAAAGCCCAGAGGTAAACGCCCTGATTTTCGATATAAAAAGGAACAGGATCATCGTCAAGTTGAAGTTCACGAGGCAGTACGAGATGATTCTGATGGATAACGGAGCCATATTTCCGTGTGGTAAGCTCGTAGAAGCGGACGAGCGGCGGAGGAATCTCGCCTGGTGACACATGCATTCCTGCTCCACCCGCATCTTGCATGACAGTACCATACCAGGCGTCCAAGAAGCTCTCGACGGCCTGCATTTGTCGTGTCCAGTCTCTACTGTCGGGGAAGTCGTACATGAGATTGCTCTGTTAAGGCCGAACGGCCAAGTTCACCTGCCGCCAACGGGAAACACGACGAGCAATGATTTTCGTGCAAACTCCGTAAAAAAAAGCCATGTTCTGACCGCCTCCGGCGGTCAGGTGGAACGCTTTGTTCGGTGGCGCTACCACCGCATCTGCCTTCGAATGCAAAACGTGGCACATCGAGCATAGATTGACACTCAAGAGCATAAGAAGCGCCTCGCGCAGCAGCGAACTGTTCTCGGTAATGTTCTTTGGGATAGCTTACGTTAGATCGTTCGATTTAGTGGACGATGCACTTTCCACTTATCCTCAAACACCTCTCGACTAATCGCATATGGCTCCCACCATTCCGCATCTCCATCGACAACCATAACAGGCAGTGCGCCGTGAGCATCTTCCGTGTGCATGGTGTCGTAGCTGACGACGTTACCATTCGGATAGTCGATAATCTGGCGTTCCGCATCCCCATCCTCGTTAACTTCGAGCCAATGGGTAGGCTCTCCACCCCAATCTTGATGACGACCAATCGTAGTAATTTTGTAGTAGCGCATGTACAACGCTCCGCCACGCTGAATAATGTAATTATTAACTGCCTATAGCAACAGTGCGTGCAGTCCATTTTCGTGCAGCACGTCGGAAAACTATGCAAGTCTATCATATTGAAAGTGATCTACGTCGGGATGGAGGTGGTGTGGTAATGACCTGCCCCAATTGTGAGTAGCACTCAAACGGTGAGAATCCCCTGGTTCGTTGTTGGTTAGAGCGGCTGTCGCCGGCCCGGTTGACTTCGAGCTTGCGCTTCATACACTCGCCGAAAGGCGTCCGGCGTCTGATAGGCGAGGCTACTGTGCGGCCGATCTTGATTGTAGTGCCGGCGCCACCCTGCGATCACGACCTGGGCCTCCTGCAGGTTCCGGAACCATTCCATGTTCAAGCACTCGTCACGCAGCCGCCCATTGAAACTTTCTCCGTATGCATTTTGCCACGGACTCCCCGGCTCGATGTACGCCGTCTGTACGTACCGCTGCTTGAGCCACCGTTGCACGGCTCGCGCGATAAACTCTGGTCCATTGTCGCTGCGGACATACCCTGGTGTCCCGCGTACACCAATCACCCGCGCCAGCACCTGGACGACCTGTTGAGCGTTCATGCGGGGTGCAACCTCGATCGCCAAACTTTCCCGCGTAAACTCATCGATCAGCGTCAAGATCTTTAGCCGCTGGCCATTCGCACACGCATCATGCACAAAGTCGTACGTCCACACCTGATTGGGCCGCGTTGCTTCAATCGGGCGACAGACCTTCCTATCAGCCCGTCGTCTTCGCGCCCGATGACAGGGCACGCTCAAGCGCTCCAATCGCCAGATGCGATACACACGTTTGACATTCACCGTCGGCAGCTCACGTCGGACCAGGGCATGGACGCGGCGGTACCCGTAGCGCGGGTGCTGGCGGGCGATACCGCGCAATCGTTCCGCCAGGTGCTGATTCTGCATCTTGCGGTGGGGACGTGAGCGGTAGCGCAGGCTCGAATGACTCAGATGACAGAGCGCACAGCTACGCCGGAGCGACAGACCCCGCGCGTGCAGCTGCTGGACGGTCTCCCGACGTTGCTGCGCACTGGTTATTTTTTTGCGAGCACCTCTTTCATCACATCGACCTCCAGATCACGCTCCGCCAAGAGGCGTTTCAGCCGGGCGTTTTCCTGCTCGAGTTCCCGTAGCCGCTTGATCGCCGCAACGTCGACCCCACCGTATTTTTTCCGCCACTTGTAAAAAGTGTTTTCCGCAATGCCATGCGCGCGGCAAACGCTCCCAATGGTCTGCTCACCGGTTTCTGCCTCCCGCAGGATCTGGACGATTTGCTCCTCAGTAAACGTGCTCGTCTTCATCTGAATCATCCTCTCGTTGAGGCGATTCTACTCGATCGCGTGCTCCTCATTTCTGGGGGCATGTCAACGCGACATGGCGATGGAGAGGTATGCGTAATGCAGAGCGCCGCAACCATAGACCATGTCAACCGCACGCTGTGGTAGGCGTGACTGGAAAGCCGGATGACACCGAAAGGGTCATGTCCGGTTTGGGGGACGGCCGACGGAAAAGGTCCCGAACGGGAACCTCGCCGGCGGCCGATCCCACTGGATTCCCATTTACGAGTTGCTTGAACAGGCCGGGATTACCCCCTATCTTGTGAATGCGCGCCATGTCAAGACCGTTCCCGGCCGGAAGACCGATTGGAACGATGCCCAATGGCTCCAAAAGCTCCACGCGCTCGGCCTCTTACAGGGGTCGTTTCGCCCCGATGCCGAAATTCGTACGCTCCGAACGCTGGCGCGCTATCGAGCGGAGCTAATTGAGCGGCGTGCGCCGCACATCAATCACAT
Organism: bacterium; assembly: GCA_016781525.1. Classification (GTDB taxonomy): domain Bacteria; phylum Chloroflexota; class Chloroflexia; order Chloroflexales; family Kallotenuaceae; genus LB3-1. The sequence continues at coordinate 3,149 of JADDQE010000086.1, forward strand.
GATTCAGGCCCTTAAGCACATGAATATCCAACTCAATCTGGTGTTGACGGACATCACGGGGGTCAGCGGGTTAGCGATGCTGCGGGCGATCATTGCCGGCGAGCGTGACCCCGAGCGGCTCGCGACCTTCCGCCAGCCGGGGTGTAAACACGCCGAAGCCGAGATTGTCAAGGCCTTAACCGGGACGTGGGACGAGGCCCAGCTCTTTATTCTCAAGCAATCGCTCGAGCTGTTCGATTTTTATACGACGAAGCTGGTCGACTGTGACGCCCAATTGGAACAGCAGTATCAGGCGATGGAGTCACGTGGGGAACCAGATGCGCCCTTGCCAGACCTGCCACCAGCTAAGGGCGAGTCCAAATCGAAGAACGCCATGGTGTTTAACGCGCGTGCTCAGCTTGCCCGCGTGATTGGGGTCGATCTGGTGGCCGCGATGGGGCTGTCAGCGATCACCGTACAAACGATTGTCAGCGAAGTTGGGACAGATATGGACCGCTTTCCCACCGTCAAGCACTTCTGCTCGTGGCTGGGGCTAGCGCCGCGGAACGATATTTCAGGCGGTAAAATTTTGCGCTCCCGAACCATGAAGGTGCATAGCCGGGCGAATCAGGCCTTCCGCCAGGCAGCCCACTCTGTGACGCGGTCGCATGCCGCCATCGGGGCTTACTACCGGGCGATGCGGGCGCGGCTGGGGCCAAAGCAGGCGATTGTCGCGACGGCGCACAAAATTGCGCGGGTGGTGTATCACCTGTTGAAGACGCGCGAACCGTATCGCGCGGAGAGCGCCGAGGAATATGACCAGAAACGACGTGAACGCGAGATCAAACATCTGGCCCGGCGTGCCCAGAAGTTAGGCTATACCCTCACGACGGTCCCGACGACCATATCAGAGGTGCAACCCAACACGTCTCCAAGCGGCAGTTTCTAATCAACGCCTTGTTCGGCTCGGTTATCGTTGCCATCAACCAATACGTTTCCCCTCACGCTGTATGGCAAATGCCACGATGGTGTCGAGCGTCGGATGGTAGCCATCTGCTGTGTCGACCGTCAGGGTTGGAACAGCAAGCTGGGGCGGGTCGTACGTATTGATTGGTAGCTCCTGCCCTGCGTTCATCGCCCGTACCGCCCAATCACCATGATACCGTCCGCGTTCGGGGTCTTCCAGGCTACGCTGCGTGAACCGTGCGCGGGCGACTGCGGGATCAATGGAACAGACCACGATACGAATGTGTGCAATCGCTTCCAGCAGTTCCAATTTCGGTTGCCACAGGCGATGTTGAAAGGCCGCTTCTGCCACAACAGTAATACCGTTGCGGAGCAAGAGGTCAATGGCTTGAAAAAACGTGTCGTACACCAGCCCATTCGCCTGCGTATGCGGAAGTTCATAACCGGTCATTACGAACCCTTCTTTCAATTCATCCCGAATAAGGGCCGGGCAGCGGATCATGCGGGCGAGGGTATAGGCTAAGGTCGTTTTGCCAGCACCAGGGCGTCCAGTAACAACAATCAGGCGTGGAACAGTCATACGGCCACATCCCTTCTGCGGAGACGATACGAATCACGACACAAGCTAGGCATATCCAGCATACCATGATCATCAAAGATGGCAGGGACGAGCCGAACGGTCAAGCTCACCTGCGCCCAACGACCATAGCAACGTGCTCTGCTACGCGAAACAAGCAACTGTACTTGTGAATTTTCGCCACGTTCACCGGCGTCAGGTGCAGCGCCAGACCGTGTGAAAAGTCCACGAGTACGCGTAAGCGGTAGCGGCCTTGACACCATCTGGTGTTCATCCGTGTCCGAATCATCATCAGAAGAGTGTTTTCCCGGCGCAGAGTGACTACCTCCAGCAGCCGTTCAACCCCCAGAATGTTCAGCACCCGCTTCAGGTTGTAGGCCAGTACCGTCAAACTCATCTCGGTCTGCACTTTTGACAACCCACGCATCAGAAAATAGCCCTGATTCATGCTCCGTTTGATCGTGCCAAACGGATGCTCCACGATCTGTTTGCGTTGCTTCATGACCTGTGGGTTGTCACGCACGCGAGCGGCCATGTCGTCCAAGAGCCCTTCATATTCCCAACGTGTGATCCGCCGCCCTTCGGTAGCACTCCGCGTACACTGCTTTCGAATCGGACAGCTCCCACAGGCTGGGGTTGCGTAGGGGCGTGTCAACCGCCCCGCCTCGTCAGCCGTGAACCGATAGGTTAACGTGGCACCTGCTGGACAGCGATAGGCATCCTCCTGAGCGTCATACACGAAGTCGGCTTTCGTGAAGAGGCCCGCTTTCTGATTGCGGGACGTGTGGGGCTTCGCAATGTCCGGCGTAATGCCAGCGTCCAAACAGGACTTTGCCCGGATACTGCTGGCGAATCCGTCGTGGGAAGCTCTATGTAGGAGTAAAGGATTTGCGTGCCAGCGTATGCTAGCGGCACGTGGTGTCCTGGATGATCAACCAGGTGAGGAGGCTCGCCGTGACGTTGCACCCGCAAGCTGTCTATCTCGTACCGGACGAAACCGCCCGTGTCGCTCGTGCCGCGTTTCCGCAGGGTAGCACCTTCATGCACATGCGCGATTGCCTCGGCATGATCTACGACGATCAGACCTTCGCCGCGCTGTATCCGGTCCAGGGGCAGCCGACCTACTCGCCGTTCCGCCTCGCGCTCACCTCGGTCATGCAGTTTGCCGAACACCTGTCGGACCGGCAGGCGGCGGATGCGGTCCGGAGCCGGATTGACTGGAAATATGCCCTTGGTCTCGAGTTAACCGATCCCGGCTTCGATGCCTCGGTCTTGAGCGAGTTCCGGACCCGCATTGTGGTGGGCAGCGCTGAACGGCACCTCCTCGATACGCTGCTCATGCTGTTTCGTGACCAGGGCTTGCTCAAAGCGCGTGGCACGCAGCGGACCGACTCGACCCATGTCCTGGCAGCCGTTCGTGATCTCAATCGGCTTGAACTGGTGGGTGAAACACTGCGCACCGCGCTCAACAATCTGGCGGTCGTCGCCCCGGACTGGCTCACGACGGTGGTGCCCGCATCGTGGTACGACCGCTATGCCGAGCGGTGCGAGGAGTACCGCCTGCCGGATGCCCACGCCAAACGGCAGAAATTGGCGGTCGAGATTGGCGCAGATGGGTTTGCCTTGCTCGAAGCGATTGACGATCAGGGCGCTCCGCGCTGGATGGCAGAAGTACCAGCCGTGGGTGTCCTCCGTTAGGTGTGGGCCGAGCAGTTTGTCGGGCCCAAACCTAATGTGCGCTGGCGCACGGCGGAGGAAACGCCAGCACGTTCAACCATGATTGCGTCGCCCTACGATCCGGATGCACGATACGGGATGAAACGAAATGTGGAATGGATCGGTTATAAGGTGCATGTGACGGAAACGTGCGAACCAGACCTGCCACTGGTCGTGACGGAGGTGACCACCACGCCAGGCACGACGCCCGATGGCAGCGTGCTTGAGCAGATTCAGGCGGATTTGGCAGCGCACGAGTTGACCCCGGAGACGCACCTCGTCGATATGGGCTACATGGATGGCGAGGCGATGATGCGCAGTGTGCAGCGGCACGCGATTGCGTTGCTGGGGCCTGTCCCACCAGATACGAGTTGGCAAGCGCGACAGCATCGGGGATATGCGGCCGGTGCCTTCCAGATTAACTGGGCGGCACGCCAAGCGATCTGTCCACAGGGACAGATCAGCACCGGGTGGAAGGCCGGCCCGGACCGCCATGCCCACGCCCAAGTCAAAATCAGCTTCCCAGAAAAGGTCTGCCAACCGTGTGCGGCACGTCCGCTCTGTACACGAGCAACAACGGCGGGACGCGAAATCACGGTGCGGCCACAGGTGGAACATGAGGCCTTACAGGCGGCTCGTAGGCAGCAACACACGGCCGAGTGGAAGACCGCGTATGACCAGCGAGCAAGGTACGAAGGACACTACCCTGTTCGCACGACAACGTTGTGAATCGGT
>JADDQE010000037.1 GCA_016781525.1 bacterium
AACCGACTAATCGTCAATTCCCCTGTCCGCCCATGAACCCCTTGTGGGTGAGGTCGTTGACCGTCTATCACTAGCATGCCACTACGATTAAGGAAGGCCTTCGTCCATGACCCCGCTTGCCCAGGTGTCCATTCAAGATCGTGTGTCCGCTTCAACCGTCCTATTTGTCGAGGATAACGAGGATACGTTTTGGCTCCTCGAGGAACTATTGCGCTATGAAGTCCAGGTCGGTTATGCCGAGGGATTCACACGAGGCCAACGCCTGTTCGAGGTGATTGCACATAAGCAACTCCGGCCTGACCTGATTCTCCTCGACTTGCAGATGCCCAGGGAAGATGGCTTTACGGTGTTCCAACGCATTCGAGCCTGCCCTGCGCTGGTATCTGTGCCGGTCGTCGCCGCAACCGCCAATGTTTTGTCGCAGCATGTGGGACGCGCACGAGAAGCCGGCATGGATGGATTTATTGGCAAGCCGTTCAACCGCCACCGGTTCCCGGCACAAATTATCCGCATCCTGTCAGGCGAGACTGTCTGGGAACCGAACAACTAGAGCGACAGGCACATGCGACGGGCGCAACGTTTCATGCGGATGACGAAACGCGTGGTCGGGGGTAGGGCAGCTGCCCCACCCCTTGCTACATGTATGGGAACGAACCCCATGCCTGAGAAGAAATGCATAGGCGGCCATCACGGTATGTTTTCTGCGACAGGAGGATGCTGGCGGGAAACGCACGACAATGGATCCGACAATCGCACCAACGGTCTTCCCGCTTGCTTGGCCTGACGTACGATGTTGCGGTCCCAGAACTGGATCCAGCGCCTGTGGCGCATGGGGAAATGGCCTGCGTTTGTGCCGTACATCCGGCAGTGCCCCTGACCGGTTTCCGGAATAACCCGGGGGCCACACCCTATGTCAGGAGGCGTTCCACGGTGGATCAACCAGCCCTGCCGCTCCCGGTCGTATCATGATCAGCGACGAGCCATCCACTATAGACCAGGCGCTGACGTGGACGTGAATCATATGTCCATCTTTATGTCGCAAACGACCTTCGTGCCATGTAGTGGCATGGGCTGACCTCGCGTCCGGGTCAAGCGTGGTTGCAAGCAGAAGGTCAGACAGACACAGTCGCGCACATTCATCTGACGTGTAGCCAAGCAGTTCGACGGCCGCTGCGTTGACCGTGATGTGCTCTTGATCCGGCAATACGACGATAATGGCATCCCTGCATTGCTCCACCAGTAATCGGTACTTCTGTTCACTCGCTTGGATGGCCTGCTCCAGCTGCACACGCTCGGTAATGTCATAGCTGACACCCATGCAACCGATGATCGTGCCGGTGCTATCGCGGGATGGGGCAACGTACGACCGAAACCGGCGCTGGTTGGATACGAGCTCGTACGAGCTGGCTTCGCCCTCCAACGCGCGATTATGCCCAACCAGAATAGGATGATCAGGTCGCGCCTTGAAGCGCTCCCGCAGTGACAGCCCCACGGTTGCCGTCGAGCTCAACTCAGTCCCCTGCATGCCGCTGCCGGAGATCGAAGATACAACCAGATCCTGATCGACCGTCCACACGATTGCCGGCTGGTGCTCCGCCATAATTTCCAGATGCATCTCACTCATGCGCCGGGCATTCTCTTCCCGAATGCGATCGGTCACATCCTGCACGATGCAGTACAACAGTCGCTGGCCATGGATCTCAATCGGACTTGCATGCATCTCTACATTGAAAACGGTTCCTGCGGCAACGCGGTGTTTGTACATGAAGAACGTATGCTCGCCATTGACAAACCACTGGAGTGTTCTATCCAGGCGGTGTCGGGCAAGAACGGTGATCTGGTCGAGGGTCATGCTCGTGAGCACTGTGCGAGCATAACCGTAGAAGCTGATCGCCGCCGGGTTAGCGTCCACGATCTGTCGAGTCGCCTGATCAACGAGCAAGACAACTGCACCTGTTTCCTCAAACATCTGTCGATACCGTTCGCGGCTCTCATGCTCTGCACGTTCGGCCCGCTTGCGCTCGGTGATATCGCGCCACATAACGAGCACTTCGCCGGGCGCGCTAACCACTGCACGGGCTTCGTAGTCCGCTTCAGCGATCTGTGGCCAACAGAAGCGGTATTCTTGGACCTGCGGTCGGTCCGTCTCAAGAGTCGTTGTGATTTGTTCAAGTAACGCTGGACCGACCGTTGGGACCACATCTTGAATGCGGCGTCCAATCCATCGCTCCGCGCCGGCTGCTGTCTCCGCCCTGGAAGTCGCGGCCTGTTCGAGAATCAGGCCATTGGCATTGACTTGGAGCAACAGGTCAGGAATGGCACGCAGCACCGCGCGGTGCCTCGCTTCACTGGCGCGCAGTGCGTCTTCGGCAAGCTTACGCGCTGTCACATCACGCCCGATCAGGACAAGTTGATACGTCCCTGCTACCTTCATGCGCATGGCACTACTTTCAATCCAGCAGATCGTGCCGGCACTGTGCCGGAGACACAACGTGTCGAGGGCATGACCTTGGGTTAGCGCACGCTGCAGGTGTTCTTTGACAGACGCCTTGTGGCCGTCTGCTGCCAGATCGATAATATTTGTCCGCATGAGATGGAATTGGCGGTAGCCCAAGGTTTCGAGATGTGAGGCGTTCGTGTAGAGGAAGCTGCCCTCGGCGTCGACCTTGGCAATGAGTTCACGCGTATATTCAGAGATGATACGTGCTAACAAAATTTGAGCGTTGAATTTGTGGTCGCCGCCCCGTGTCGATACGCGTCCTTCCTCTGGCAGCCGTGCTTGATCATCGCATACGGCCCTGGTGATTTCCTTGATGCGCTCAATATGCTGTGTACGTCGGCTTGCACCCGGTGTTCGTAGGAGGGACTTGTGGCATTCGTCCAGCGTCTGGAGGAGGGTGTCGATCTCAGCCATTGGTAGTGTCCGGGGAAGGAGTAGCCAAGGTAAACGCTTGAAGTACCCGGGCGGCCTTCCACGCCTTTCTTGTTGTAAAGCGATGCAGTGGTACGAAACGTGGCAGAAGCATAGGTTGCTGAGACTGGGTCAATCGGGTAACCGCACGCAGGGCGTAACAGATACGCCAGCTTTGGCATCACGTGTTTGACCCGCATAGGCTATTTCCTTCCGTTCCCCAAGGGCTACAGCCAGTACTCGGAGGTTGATGGAAGCTGGCGGCGGAACAGGGCGGCATACCGTGGCTGTCGAAGGTCATATAAGCGGGCGCAGAGGGGTCAGGCAACCACTGGCTGTGTCATGAGCGTTTCACAAGCACAGCGGCGCGGCATCCCGACGATGCATGCGGGGGAGGCAGTGCCGCCACCGGGGGGTAAGCGCATAACGATCCTGCTGGTGCAGCATGCGAGAGCATCGCTGCGGCAGACGCGTCTGCCGCTGGTAAGCCGGGGTGATGTCGAACGAGCCCTTGGGATAGCTGATTACGTGCCCTACATGGACCTCCGCCCTCCTGCGACCCAGCATGATGGCACCGGCGCTGTCGCCGCTCTGACAGCTGAACCAGCGCTTGTAACGGTGCGGGTCTCGGCCAGGCACGCAGCTCGCGGTGGTATCCCTCAGCTGACGGCCGTCAGGCGCAATTGGCGGGCCAACACCCGCGATATCGAGCCAGTGCAGGTTCGGCCGACGGCCCATCTGGTTGAACTTCGCACGCGGATGCGTGCCGGCTTGGAGGGGCAATCCCCGCACCATAAGGTGCTGACCGAGTGCCCAGCGTCTCTTATTGGCAGCAGCAGCTTTGGATGGGAACACGTTACCCAACGCCCTAGCGGCCGTTCCCCGTAATATCCTGATGGTAGTTCAGTAACCGGAAAGGCACTGTTGCTCATTAGTACACAGCGGGACTTTGTAGCTACAGAGCAAAAACGTATATCTCGATGCCAGTTATTGTATTGTTCCACTAGCAGGAGTTACACCAATGCTCACCAACGTCGTCGCTCACATTAACCGTGTTCGCCTGTTCATGCTAGCTCTGGTCGCTTTCGTTATCGGTATTGCAGTTGTTCCCGCGGCCCGCGCGCAGGAGCGGCTGTGCTTCCCCGAAGCCGCGCCGGTTATCCGCGACTGCATCGAAGGCCGCTTCGCGCAGTTCTGGCGTGAGAATGGTGGTCTTGCGGTGTTCGGTTACCCGATCACCTCTGCCAAGATGGACTTCAACAAGGATCTCGGCAAAGAGGTGCTCACGCAATACTTCGAGCGCCAGCGCTTCGAATTGCATCCACAGAACCAGCGACCGTACGATGTGCTGCTTGGTCGCCTCGGCGCTGTATGGCTGGAGATTGCCGTCCGCGATGGCTTCAACATTGGCGACAAAGGCTCGCCTGCCCTGGCGCACTATGTCGCTGAAACCGGCTACAACATCGGCTTCAAACCCAATCGTGTCAACCCTGAAGGCGGCTGGTATTGGGATTACTACGCGAGCCATGGTCTGGAGTTCGATGGCAAAGCCGGTAAAAGCTACAACGAAAGCCTTGCGCTGATCGGGTATCCTATTGCCGCCGTCAGTGGCAACATGACCACGGAAACCTCGTTCCAGGTGTTCGAGCGAACCATCATTCGCTATCAGGGTCCAAAGTATGCCAATAATGTCGAGTGGCGGATGGTTGGTGACCGTATCGGCGTCTGGTATTACAAGTTCGTGATGAAGGCCGACGCCGAAGATCGCCTTGCGTATCCGTAGGTGTAAGCTAATAATCGGGGCTCCTGCAGCGAGGGCACGAAACTATCGCTGCAATCCTGTACCTACCATTCCAGTACTACACGTTCGAGAGGAATCAGGACGTCATGAGGCCAAAGCCCGTATCTCCGCAAGTCAGCGGACCAGACATCACCACGGTTGTGAATGCATTGCCCGCCGACAGCACTCCTTCTAGCCAGACGCCAGCATCAACGGGGCTAAAGACGGCCCAACTCCTGATACAGAAGATGGAACACAAGTACAAGAACAACCCGTCACGTGATGAACGAGCACTGCTCTCCATGGCGCGAACGTTGGTTGTCCAACTTGGCGGAACCTTGCCGAAACGCGGTTACTAAGCGCGTTCCTTCGCTTTAGCGTCTGACAACTGAGCACCCCAGCAGCGAGGGCATCGAATATCGCACATGCGGTTCAGACAGGATACAGGTGGTCCTGTCGGGACCGCTTTTTTTGTTGGAGAAGTGCATGTATATCCGGAAATCAACACGAGCCTGGATGGTCACACTCCTGTTGATGCTCTTTCTGGGAGCCATCGGGAGCGTGTTGTACTACCTGCCTGCGAGCCCCAGTTCTGCTGTGGGCAAGGTCGACGTCGCGCTGCCGAAGACGACCGAGGTCGTGATCAACGGTACAGCAGTCGCGCAGTTTCCTCCACCACCAGGCGTAAAAGATACCCGTCCATCGGACACAGCAGCGCCAGTGGAAATACGTGTGGAGGCGACCACGATCGTCACCATGACGGACACGTTGCAGGAACGCCCGCCCTATACGACACCGAGCAGTATCACACTGCAAAAGGAATTGGATATCCCGGCTGCGGAACTGGCCGTCCTCAAGCCTGAGTTGAGCGAGCACCGCATCTATGCCAGTGGCGAAGAACCAAAAATTGGTGTCACGGACGAGACGCGCGCCATCGCCAAGCGCTACCTTGCGGCGTTCAATGCCATTCGGGCCAAGCACGGCCTCCCGGCCTTGACCTGGGACAACGACCTCGCGCAGCGGGCCGAGGGCCATGCCTCCACGCGGCTCTGGTACTTCATCGTCGACAGTGGGCGCCAGGTATCAGGTCCGCGGGATCAGCAGATCGACGCCTATTACGGCGTTGGCTTTATCCCCCGCTATCCCATGATTGGTATGTCGTCGCACGGGATGCCCACAACCTTGTTGGTGGATGGCTCAGATGAGGCCGCGATCATCCAGAGTCTGACCGATGCCGATGGTAACTCGCTCTACGGAGCGGGCAGCCTGCCTGTTTCACGGCTCGGCGTCGGTATTGCCCTCGCACAGAACGGTGAAGCCCCCATCCCGCATGGATGGCTCACCATTCTTTCTCAATAGCCGGTTTTGTAGGAGGCTCTATGCCACACAATATTCACCCCTGGCTCCTACGCATCCGCGCTCACGGTTGGTTGTTTCTGGCCTTGATCGGCCTGGGACTCCTTGTTCCGGCTGGCGTTGCGCTGGCGGCAGGTGATGCCAGCGGATGTGACGATCTAGCCCCGTCGGGCTGGACGCGCACCATCTGGTGGGTCGATAGCCAATCTTGGTCTCCTGGCCGTGTTGGCCCGTGGAACAACGGAACAACGGTTTCGGTGCAGGAATCAAATGCACGCGGCGCACCATGTGATAGCAGTGGACCCGGAGAAGCATATCAGGATGGGCAGCCTTGGTGGGGTACGTTCCGCACCGATTATGTCGTGACGGGGCGCGGGGTGGCGGATGCCGCACCGTATGGCCGGCATCGCTTCGCCCGTGATACCTGGTGGGACGGCTGGCAACGCCCCGCGATTGGTGGGCAGAAGGTGGCAGGCTATTGGCTCAAATCCACGGGCCCTGGCGTGGGTGACGAGTCGGTATTCGTAGCTAGTGACCGCGAAATCTGGACGGAGATCGGCTCGTTCTCGGTCGAGGCACGTTGTATGTCGCCATCCGGCCCGCTCGTTAGCGTGAGCTTCAGCGCGCGCAACGCGAGCGGCTCGTGGAGCGCGTCCGGCTCGGGTACGAACTGGAGCGTTACGAATGCTGCCGGTCCAGGGCCGTGGACCGTTAGCGCCTCGGGCTTTGGCTGGTCGGGATCGACAACGCTCCATGACGGTGGATCCTACACCTTTGTCGTTACAGGTTGTGGCTCAGCGTCCGGTGGTGTCTCTGTTGAAGCTCACTGTAACTCGACAACGGGCCCGCTGGTCAACGCGGGTGCGTTTGACGCCTGGGAAGAAAAGTATTGGCAATCCGGCGGTTGGTACGCATCAGCCGGCTATGGTTCTTCTGCATCATTCAGCGTACCTGCAGGAGCGTCGACGCCCATCCATGTCCGTGTTTGGTGGACCGATGGGAGCCAGGCCCAGGCAACCACAACGGTTGGTAGTGTCGTGCGGTTTGTAACGACCAACGCGTCGCTCTGCCTCTCAACCACACC
>JADDQE010000075.1 GCA_016781525.1 bacterium
CGGTTGTCAAGGTTGGCGCTGCGACCGAGCCTGAGCTTAAGGAGCGCAAGCACCGCGTGGAGGACGCCCTCCGCTCGACCCGCGCTGCCGTGGAAGAAGGCATCGTCCCAGGCGGTGGTGTGGCACTCATCAACGTATTGAGCGCGCTTGATAATGTCCAGGTGGCGAACGACGATGAGCGAGTTGCTGTGACAATCCTGCGCCGCGCGCTCGAGGAGCCGATCCGCCAGCTGGCCCGCAACGCCGGCGAGGACGGCGCGGTGATTATCGACACCGTGCGCCGCTTCCAGCGCGAGCAGGGCAACACCACGATTGGCTACAACGTCATGACCGGCGAGTACGGCTCGATGGTTGAGCAGGGTGTGATTGACCCCGTCAAGGTGACCCGCTCGGCCGTGCAGAACGCTGTTTCGATCGCCAGCATGATCCTGACGACCGATGCGCTCGTCACCGACATTCCTGAGAAGGAAGCTCCGGCGATGCCGGGCGGTGGCGCGGGCGGCATGGGCGGCATGGGCGGTATGGACTTCTAAGCTCAGCCCACGAATAACACAGCGGCGGGACGCAAGGGCGTCCCGCCGCTGTGTTGTTTACGCGCATTCCTTGAAGTGGATTACAGGCGCGGCGGTCCGTTGCGAACCCGCTCGCGCATCAAGTGGGAGTACCGTGGCGACCACGGCTCTTCCCACCTCTGCCCAAAGCGCCATGGGTCAATGCCTTCCACCCACCACGTGACGCCAGCCTCGGCATACGCTGCGATTAGCGCTGTATCTGCGTCCCGATCGGTCCCCGTGGTCGCGCCGGCGTGTACCAGGTCGAAGGGAGCGTCGTGTTGGCGGTACTGTTTGATGTAGGCGCCGATGTCGCGCCAATCATCCGGCGTAAGTGCTTTGTCACCTCCTGCTGGGATCGCACCATCCCAGCGTGCGGCTCGGCGCATCGGCGGCTTGTTGGGCCAATTGCCGCCGACCCAGATAGGAATACGAGGCTGGACAGGCTTTGGACGAAAGATTACCTCTCGCAGCTGGTAGTGCTGGCCCTGGTAGCTGAAGTGCTCGCCGCTCCACAGGCCGGCTACAATATCCAACCCTTCGTCAAGGTGCTGGGCGCGCACCCACGCGTCGGTCTCCTCTCCAAAGAAGCCATAATCCCACTGGAAGGGATCGCCAATGCCGACGCCTAAGATCAGACGTCCGTTCGATAGTCGATCAAGCGAGACGGTCTCACGGGCAAGCTTCCAGGGGCGCCGCCGCGGCAGCGGCGTAAGCATGGTGCCGATCCGAATACGGCTGGTGCTGAGAGCTACGGCAGCAAGGCCAACGCAGGGATCGACCATCGGGTGGAAGCTTGGGTCGAAGATTATGTGATCCCAGATAAAGAAACCATCCCAGCCGGCCTGCTCCGCCTCGTGCGCCAGCTCAGCCAAGGCACGTGGATCGCTGAAGTCGTCAAAGGGTGGCAGATTGATGCCATATTGCATACCTACCTCCATGCTGTGTAAGTGGATCCCCTTGCTACGCTAAGGCTGTTGTGTGACAGCGACCGCCACGGCGTTGACCATGCGATCGGCTCTGCTATAATTTGCCTGCCCCTTGTGCATTGAAGATGCAGCGGATAGTGCGAGCCATGGCGAACGACGAGGCACAACTTATTTCCGACAGCCAACGCGGCGATGTCCGCGCGTTCAACCTCCTCGTTGAGCGCTATCAAGTGCGGGTTTATAACCTTTGCTACCGCATGCTGAATGACCCCGAGGCCGCCGCTGATGTGACGCAGGATGCGTTTCTGTCGGCGTACCGTAATATCAAACGCTATCGCGGTGGCTCGTTTGCTGCATGGCTGCTGCGTATTGCCACGAACGCGTGCTACGATCAGCTTCGTACACGGCAACGCCGCCCCACATCCTCGATTGATGCGCTGCTGGATGACGAAGAGCACGCGCCGCGCCAGTTCGAGGATCAAGGAGAATCTCCGGATGAGCGGTCACTCCGCAATGAGCTGGCCGGCGAGATCCAGCGTGCGCTGGCAGAGCTCGAGCCCGATCAGCGGATCGCCGTGGTCTTGAGCGATATCCAGGGTCTAAGCTACGATGAGATTAGCTCGGCGACGGGCTGGCCTCTCGGTACGGTAAAATCCAGGTTAAGTCGCGGGCGGGCCCAGCTGCGAAGCGTGCTGCGGCAAGGGGAACTTTTACCGGGGCGCTATCGTCAAGGATATGTAGATCAGTAAGGAGCGCATGAGCTGATGGCGGCGATTAGGCCGACACTGGCTCGGCACTGAGCGAAACATATAGATGGAACGATTGGCGCACACACATTCCGATGACCGAAGCGAGCTGCTTTCCGCCTACAGCGACAACGCTGTGGATGTGGTTGAGCGGCGACGTGTCGAGGAGTATATTCAAGATTGTACGGCCTGCGCGCAGGAGCTGCGCGAGCTGCGAATGTTCAAGGAGCTGCTGGGAGATTTGCCTCAGCTTCAACCACTGCGCTCGTTCACACTCGATCCGTACACGGCTCCGCGTCCACGCTGGCTCCTTTTTCCAACGTTGCGGCTAGCGTCGGTGATGGCGGCATTGCTGCTCTTTATCGTTGTAGGCGTGGATACCCTGAGCCCTTTGGGTAGCGATACGAGTGCGCAGACCGCGGCGTCAAGCGCGGAGATGTCGCAAAGGAGGGTGGAAGAAGCCCCCGAGGCAGCCGCTCAGCTACAGGCAGAACCTGCTACAGGTGGAGCTGGCGGCGCTGCAGCTGGGACTGCGGGTGCCACCGGCGGAGCTGGCGCCGCGGGAGCACCGCCGGCACCGGCCGCTTCAACCGGGTCGGCAGCGGCTGCAGCCGCCGCTGAAGCGGCACCCCCGGCAGGGGATGCCGCTGGAGGCGTTACAGCGATGGGAGGGGCGTCCGACGCGCCGCCTGCGGCAGGAGCAGCTGGCGGCGACGCGCAGGGGTCGTTTAAGGGCGAAGAGCCTGCAGGGCTCGACACGACGACGCTGGACACGGATGCCGGGGCGGCTGACAACGCTACACCTTCGCCTTTCGATACAACGTTGCTTGTGGAGCTTGCACTTGCATTGGCAGCGGTAGCTTTTGGGATTGGAGCATTTGTCGCCTGGCGACGCGGCATCTAGGGTGTAGAGAATGGTTGGCGAACATCAGCAGCACGTCATTGCTGTGGCTGCGCCTCTGCGGTAAAATTCGAGGGGTTGCGCCTTTACTGTGGCGATGAGGCTGGGGTGTTATTTGATTTCGCTTGGTAATCTTCAACGCAAAATCGCGCTCTCGGCGGTGCTGGGAGCGCTTGTTATTGCCGCGCTGAGTCTGCTAACCGATGTTCGTTCGGTTGGGAATAGCCTCGCGGGGTTTCGCTGGTCGGCGCTGCTTGCAATCTTGGGCTGGACCATTTTCAACTACGTTCTGCGCTGGGCGAAGTGGGACTATTATTTGCGCCGGCTTGGCATGGGCGATGGCGTTAGCTATGGGGACAGCGGCCTCCTGTTTACCTCGGGCATGGTCATGGCGGTCACACCCGGCAAGGTCGGTGAGGTCTTCAAATCCTACCTGCTGAAACGTGTGAATGGCACGCCCATCAGCGCCTCCGCCCCGATTGTGCTGGCCGAACGGCTCACGGATGGTTTGGGGATGCTGCTGCTGATGGCGGTTGGGCTCAATCTTTATCCACCGGCCCGTCCACTCTTCTGGTTGCTGGTCATCGGCGGTGTCCTCGGCATCGCCGCGCTGCAATACCGTCCGCTGGCGCTCGCTCTCCTCAACCGGATGGAGGGCTTGCCCGTGCTCAAGCGCTTTGGGCCTGCTGCACGCAGCTTCTATGAGTCGAGCTTTGCCCTGCTGTCATGGCGGCTGCTGCTTGTGTCGACAATCCTAAGCATCGTGTCGTGGGGCGGTGAATGCATCGCGTTCTACTACGTCTTGGCTGGCCTAGGCGTCGCGCCAGGTCTGGAGCTGCTGCTGATTGCAACCTTTGTGTTCGCGGCGTCCACGTTGTTCGGTCTGGTCTCGTTCCTGCCGGGTGGCCTTGGTACGTCGGAAGCATCCAGCGTGGCGCTGCTTATGGCCCTTGTCGGTGGTATGACGAGCGCAGTAGCCGCTGCCGCCACCATCGTGATCCGTTTTTGTACATTGTGGTTCGGCGTCTCGCTGGGCGTTGTGGCCCTGCTGCTGTTTGAACGGCGCTACCGTGGCGGTGAGGACGAGCCGCGTGAGCTCCGCGTTGCGAACGAGTCACACTGAGCTTTTCAACTTTATGCAATTGATACGAATACCTATTAGCGCCGCGCTTGCCGGCCTCCTTCTATTCATCTTGAGTGGCTGTGGCAGTGAGGCGCTCCTAACCAACGTCACAGCCTCCTCCGATATCATTACGCCGAATGGCGATGGCGTCACCGATGAGCTGGCAATTAGCTATACAATCGGCGCGCCTGCCAAGATATCCGCTGTGATTGAGGACAGCGCTGGCACGCGCTATCCGATCCGCCAGCAGCTGCAGCGAGTGCCGTCGAGCGAGCCTTACACCCTCATTTTCGATGGAACTGTGCCGGGGTCGGGGCAAGGTGTGCGCCAGCGGGTGCTGCCAGACGGGAGCTACACCTGGACGCTTGAGGCCATGCCTGACGACGGAGGTTCGCCGATGAGCCAGCGTGGCGAGTTCAAAGTGGAGAATGCGGCGGCCACTCCGCCGACGATCGAGGACCTGAGTGTTACCGCAGAGTTCTCGCCAAATGAGGATGCAGTGGACGACGTCGCCTACTTTTCGTATCGACTGCCGGTCAGCGCCACTACCACGATCAGCCTAAGTGACGAGCAAGGCGCGCCGATTCCGTTTATCAGCGATCTGCCCGAGGACGCTACGGTGCACAGCCATATCTGGGATGGTAAGCGGACCGATGGCTCGCTGGTAGACTCCGGCACGTACACGTACACGATCACGGCACGCGACGAGGTCGGCAATATCGTGGAGCGGCAAGGCGAGATCGTGGTCGACAATCCGGGTCGGTCGCGGGCGGCAATTACGTTTACGCATATCGCGCCGGTCGAGGTCTCCCTGGGCAGTGTTATCACGATGACCGCGCGGATCAAAAATACGGGTGATGTTCCGATCCGGACACAGGGACCACCCTCGGGATATCAGTACACTACGAATAATAGCTTCTCATCGATCGAGGATGGGCAGTACGCCGAAAAGGGCGGAGGCTTCTGGCGGGTTGGTCTCGACTGGGGCGGTGGCCACGGGTATCCATTCCGCTGGGCGCTCTCGTCAAGGCCGCCTGAGCAGTGGGCCGAGCCGGGGAAGTTCGATTATCTCCAACCTGGCGAAGAGGTGGAGGTAACTGGCAGCGTGCGGATCGAGCAGCGCGAGGACCGGATGCAGTTCTATGTGGGCTTGGTGCATGAGGGTGTCGGGTATCCGGTCAACAATGCCGGTCGGACGCTGATCTGCGTTGGCATTCCCCACGTCGAGACCAAATGCCCACGCCATGCCCCCTGATGACGGCATGGCCTGTAACGGCTCCGCCGTGTCTTCAGTGGAGGGGGGCGGAGCGCATCCTTCGCCGGAGCACCGACGGCGGCTAGGCCAGTACTTTACGCCTCCAGGTATCGCGGCATGGATGGCCGATTGGGTGATACAGCCATCGACCCGCTCTGTACTCGACCCGGCGGTTGGCACCGGTGCGCTGCTCAGCCCGGTCTTTGCCCATCCGCTGCTGCCTGGCTCGGCTAGGGTCGACGCGTGGGATCTCGATCCGGTCATTCTCGAGACGTGTCGTAACACGGTGGCCGCGGCGAGCGCGTCCCTCACGCTCCACACAGGTGACTTTTTAGGCAGCGACGTGGACGGGAGCTACGACGCGATCGTCTGCAACCCGCCATATGTTCGGCACCGGACTCTCCAACAGCGGCAGGCGCTTTACGGCGCTTTCGAGCAACAGCTTGGTGTCCGACTCAGCCGCTTCTCTAATAGCTATGTGCTCTTCATTCTCAAGATCGCGACGCTGCTCAGCCGGCAGGGTCGCGCCGCGATCCTGACGCCAGTCGACTTCCTCAATGCCAACTTTGGCAGCCCCATCAAGTCGTTTCTGCTGCGTGAAAACATCCTCGACGGCATACTTGTCTTTGAGAAGGCGACGCTGGTATTCGACGATGCCAATGTCGCCGCTTGCATTGTGCTGCTGCGCCGCGATCGCACTGCGGACGATCCGGTTCGCTTTGTACGTGTGCCCAGCGAGGCTGAGCTACGCGCGCTGGAGGCCTTGCCGCAAAGCTGGAGCAGCTCTTACCCGACTCGTGCGCTTTCACCCGAGCGAAAATGGCTGCACTTAGCTCCGGGAAGTGGAGCTGTAGCGCCACTGGTGCGCCAACGCGGCTCGGTTCCCTTGGAGCAGCTAGCAGCCGTACGCCGCGGTATTGCGACGGGCGCGAATGATTTTTTCACACTCACCGCAGCCGAATGTGAGCAATACGGCTTGCTGGCAGAATGCCGACCGTGTATCACCAAAGCGTCCCACGCTCCACATCTGGAATTTTGCTCATCCAATTTTGATACGCTGAGGAATGACGGTGCCAAGGTATATCTGCTGGACGTGCGAGCCGAGGTGTCTGCGGCGGCGCAGGCTTACCTGGACGAAGGACTGCGACGTGGAGTGCAACGGCGCTATCTCACCCGCCATCGTAACCCATGGTATGCGACCGAGCAGCGACCAACTGCACCACTATGGGTTACAACCTTTAGCCGGACTGGCTTTCGCTTTGTGCTCAACGACGCCGGAGTCGCCAACTTGACCGCATTTCATGGCCTGTATCCGGTGGTCGACGATCACGAATGGCTGCTGATGCTCGCGGCTTTTCTTAACTCGGGGGCTGCGCGGATAGCCCTGGCCCAGCATCAGCGCTTGTATGGCAGTGGTTTGGGTAAGCTGGAGCCGCTGGATGTTGCAAAGCTGCCGGTGATCGATCCGGAAGAAGTGCCGCAGTCTGCACGCGAGGAGATCGTGGCGCTGTACACGAGCCGCTGCAGAAACGAGCGTGTGGATTTGGCCGAGGCGAGACATTGCCGCGAGGCGCTTGATCGCATCTGGGCTGAGCTATCGCGGGACCTGCCGGTCGTCGGCATGTAGCACGAATTGCGGGTATGCCGATATGTTGGTATAATCCGGCGGCACGGAACGCTGGGCCACCCCAGGCCCATGCGCGATTTGTTGAAAGGGGTTTGAGACGATGGCTGCGGAAAACGAACAGCGCTCACAGATTATTACCGACTATCAGGTGCATGCCAACGATACGGGCTCGCCCGACGTGCAGATTGCACTGCTCACCGAGCGCATCAACCAGATGATTGAGCACCTACGCATTCACAAGCACGATCACCACAGCCGACGCGGTTTGTTGAAGCTGGTTGGTCGTCGGCGCCGGCTGCTTGCCTACCTGCACGGCCGTGATCGTAACCGCTATCTCCAGTTGATTGAGCGGCTCGGCTTGCGCGATGCTCGCCGAGGTGCATAAGGCTCCTAGCTCGAACGCTGGTATCAGGTTTGCTGTAGATCGCCCAGGGCGCGAAAGCCCCTGGGCTTGTTGTACAATAGTTGTTTGAGGGTGGGAGTACGTTAGGAATTGGGGAGTACTGAGAAGCAGCGTGTCGCGCCAGCTGCGACGTTTCTCGTTGGTCCCCAGTGCCTAACTGCTCCCCTAGCGAGTGCTAGCGACGCACTCAATAAGGACTGGATCCAATGACTCAAGCTGAAACTCAAGAGAAAAGGGTTGCGCGCGTAAGTGCCGAGATTTCAGGCCGTACGCTGACCCTTGAGACCGGCCGGATGGCGCTGCTCGCGAGCGGCGCGGTTCTGGCGACCTATGGCGAGACGGTGCTGCTTGCCACGGTTGTAGCTGCGGATGAGCCGCGTGAAGGTGTGGATTTCTTCCCACTCACGGTGGATTACGAAGAGCGCATGTACTCGGCTGGTAAGATCCCCGGCTCGTTTTTCAAGCGTGAGGGTCGCCCAACCGAGACCGCGATTCTAACCGCACGTTTAACGGACCGGCCGCTGCGCCCACTGTTTCCCAAGGGCTTTTTCAACGATGTGCAGGTAATCATCACCACCTTGGCGACCGACCGTGTGAACGACCCCGGCCCGCTCGCAATTGTGGCTGCCTCCGCCGCGCTGCATATCTCTGATATTCCGTTCAGCGGTCCAGTTGGCGCAGTGCTTGTCGGGCATATCAACGACGAGTTTGTCATCAACCCCGAGATGCCGAGCATGAACGCCAGCCGCCTCGACTTGGTCGTTGCGGGTACGCGTGACGCGGTGCTGATGGTGGAGGCCGGCGCACACGAGCTGACCGAAGACGAGATGCTCCAGGCGGTGATCGAAGGTCACGCGATGTGCAAGCAACTTTGCGAGCTGCAGGAAGAGCTGCGGGCGCAAGTCGGCAAGGAGAAGCGGCTGTTTACGCCGTCGGTCGCCGATACGACCTTGGATGAGCAGATTGTAGCATTCATGGGTGACCGCTTGCGGCAGGCCGTGAACAATCCGGACAAGCAAGCACGCCAGGATGCGACGGCTGCACTGAAGGAAGAGGTCCGGACGCATTTCCTGCAGGGTGTTGCTGAGACGGAATACGCGGAGCGCTACAAGGCGGTGACGAAGTCCTTTGAGTCGCTGCTCAAGAACGAGGTCCGCTCGGCGATCCTGCAGCAGGGCCTGCGTGTTGACGGCCGTGGCCCGAAGGATATTCGGCCAATTTCCGTTGAGGTGGGCGTGCTGCCTCAGGTGCACGGCACGGGGCTGTTTACCCGCGGCCAAACCCAGGTGTTGACGGTGGTTACGCTGGGCTCGCCTGGAGACGAGCAGCGGCTGGACGACCTTGGTTTGGAGACGACCAAGCGCTACATCCACCACTACAACTTCCCGCCATTCTCGACGGGCGAGGCTCGACCGCTGCGTGGTCCTAAACGACGCGACATCGGTCATGGTCACCTGGCGGAGCGGGCGCTGTACGCGGTGCTGCCGGATGAGAGCGAGTTCCCCTACACGATGCGCCTCGTCTCCGAGGTCCTGGCGTCGAACGGCTCGTCGTCGATGGCGTCCGTCTGTGGCTCGTCACTGGCGCTGATGGATGCGGGCGTACCGATTACCAAGCCAGTCGCCGGTGTTGCGATGGGTTTGATTACTGGGACAGAGGGCAACTTCCAGGTGCTCAGCGACATCCAGGGCATCGAGGACAATTTGGGCGACATGGACTTCAAGGTGGCGGGAACTGCCGATGGCGTAACCGCGCTGCAGATGGATATCAAGACAACCGGTATTACGTACGAGATTATGCGGACTGCGTTCGCGCAGGCGCGTGAGGGGCGTGACTTTATCCTGCGCCAGATGAACGGTGTACTCCCCGAGGCACGGAACAAACTGGCGACGACCGCGCCGCGCATCATTACGCTCCAGATCAACCCAGAGAAGATCGGCGCGGTGATCGGACCAGGCGGCAAGAACATCCGCTCGATCATCGAGGAGTCGGGTGCACAGATCGACGTGCAGGACGATGGCACGGTCTTTATTACAACGGCGGATGCCCGTGGTGCCGAGATCGCCCAGCGCCGGATCGAGGACGTAACGCGCGAGATTAAACAGGGCGAGATCTTCAACGGTAAGGTCGTGAGCATCAAGCCCTTCGGCGCGTTCGTCAATCTTGTGCCGGGTAAGGATGGCATGCTGCATGTCTCGGAGATCGCCGAGACCCGCGTCGAAAACGTCGAGGATGTGCTGAAGATCGGCGACGAGGTTCGCGTGATGGTCATCGACGTCGAGCCCGGCACTGGCAAGGTCAGCTTGTCACGACGTGCTGTGCTAACCGGCGAGAGCGCCGACGACCGCAAAGCGGCGGGTGCCGCACCACGCGCACGTGGCGGCGCTGGCGGTGGCGGCGGCTTCCGGTCGGGCGGAGGCGGCGATCGGGGCGGTGATCGTGGCGGTTTCCGTGGTGAGCGGGGTGAGCGCGGCGGCCCGATGGGCCCGCGCAACTCACGCGGCGGTGGCGACCGTAGCGGTGGCTTCGGGGGTAATCGCGGGCCGCGCGACGACGGCTAAGCCGATTGAGCAAGCTCCAGCCGAGGTGGGAAAAGATCCCACCTCGGCTTTGTTATATGTGACGATCCGGTGTCATCGTGAATTCATAAGCACCATATGAGTTCGTCGCCTATTCCAGCTATGCCTGTTACTTCAACTGAAACAAAGGTATCAAGGAACAGAGCTAGTTGTCCTCATCTGAGACGGATTAGTCCGGCGAGAGTTGGAGTAAAGCCACAGCCTCGATAAAAATCTTCAAGATGCGGCGCATAATCGACATGGAGCCACTGCACTCCGGCGTGCCGTATTGCCGCTACTGCGTGACCGACAAGCTCACGCCCAATGCCGCGCCGCTGCCACCCGGGATGAACCGTTGTGTCAAGCAGAAAGGCATGGATCCCGCCGTCCCAAGCAACATTCACGAAGCCAATCAACGTTGTGCCGGCATAGGCGCACACATATGTTAGGCTGCGCTGCAAGATAGGCTCAAAGTTCGTCACTTGATGGTCGTCCCAGGTGTAGCCGAAGAGATCATTGAGATCATCATTGGTTACCTCCGGACGAATGCGATAAGTAATCGAAGCCCCAGGTTGCTCTGCGTTCACCATACCGTTCCTGATTACTGGTCGTCGTATGCCCGACCGATCAAGAGTGCTAGACCTGGCGCACACGATGCTCTCCCGAACCGCGAGCATATCGTACGCGCCCGTCGGTCACGCTCCAGCACAAGCCACTGGGAGCTATTCCAGAATGGGAACGCCGGGAGCGGCTCCACGTGTGTTGCGCAGCAGCACATACATCGGTGTGGTCGTAGCGCGCCAATATTCGACAGCGGTGCGCAGGACGTCGAGTGCAACCGCCCATTGATCCGGTGCGTTTCGACCGAAATGCACGACATGATCATAGAGCAGTAGATAGCGGTTCGCACGACACCATGCCAGGTCGGTCAAGGCCTCGTCTAGCGCATCCCAGTTGGCGCCAACGTAGGCGGGAAAGGTGAATGTAGTGCTGCAGGCCTGAAGAAAGCTTGCTTTATCCTCGATCTGGCGGCCATCGATCTGGAAGCAGCCGAACCCATACTCCGCTGCGAGTGAGCAGACAGTGGTGGGTGTCATGCGGCCCCGCCATCGGTAGACGCCAGGCTCAATCGTGCCGCTGAAAATGGTCTGTAATCCGTTCATGCGCTACTCTACCCTGCTAAAGCTTTCATAGTGGTCGTCGGTGTAATAGAGCTCGCCATTGCCACCCGCGACAATTCGCCGTGCACCACGGTCATCTTCGCCTGGCGTGATAACAGTATATTCACGGTAATACCCGTCTGGTCGTCGCGGCAGCAGTCGTTCGCGATTACGAAAAATCGAGCCGTCCTTCTCAAACGGAAATGGGCCACCGGCTTGGATCAGCCTAATTGTGTGCTGCGCCTCGCGCGGGAGCGCGGCAAAGGCTATTGGTGGGAGGGGATCCTGCTGCCCGGCTGCTTCATTCCGTCCAGTCGGTGCGGGTGTTGCACGTGCCGTCGAGTCACGTGGTTGTGGCGTCGCCGCCCGCTGTACATCGTCCCTGGGCCGTGCTGTTGCTCGGACCGCGGCTGAACGTTGGGAGGAGCCTGAACCGGGAATGTTCTCCACATCACCCCGGCGTTCGTTGATGATGCCCAGCCCGACTGCGAGCGTAATCACGATCAACATCCCGATCAGCCGTTGCTGTTTTTGCATACCCTGCTTTCCTTGTTTAACTCGTCATCTTGTCGTTGGGGTCGGTCGTAAGCTACTGGTCCAGCACATGCCGGTGCCACGTACTTGCAACTGGCGTTCCTTGCGGCTACACTCCTGTTTCGTATGAGCACAGCTACGAATCCTCAGGTCGCGATCGTAATCGTATCGTACAACACTGCCGCGTTGCTACGGCAGTGTCTTGTCTCGGCGATAGCCGCGGTTCCTCCGGAGCAGGTGATTGTCGTTGATAACGCCTCGTATGACGAGAGCGTGGCGCTGGTTCGACGCGAATTTCCCGCCGTCGTACTTGTGGCGAACAACGAAAATCGTGGGTTTGCCGCGGCGACGAATCAAGGCTTACACTATGGCTTAGAGCATCTGCCGCACGCCGAATATCTGCTGCTGCTGAATCCGGATGCGTTTCTACGGCCAGGCGCTCTCGGGGCGATGACCCAGTTTATGGATGCGCATCCACGTGTCGGCGCAGTGGGTGCACGGCTCTTCTACCCCGACGGACGGCACCAAGAAGGGGCATGGCACTTTCCGACGCTCTGGATGACCTTCTTCGACCTTTTCCCACCGCGTGGCCCGCTGCTTGGCAGGCTCTACGCTTCGCCGCTCAATGGGCGCTACCGCGAAGAGCGAGGCAACATCCCCTTTCCAATCGATCACCCGCTGGGTGCCGCGATGCTGCTGCGCCGCGCCGCGTTACGGGAAGTCGGCTTGTTGGACGAAGGATTCTGGATGTATGTTGAGGAGGTTGACTGGTGCTATCGCTGCTGGCAGGCTGGCTGGGCCATCTGGCAAGTGCCGCAGGCCGAAGTTATCCATGTCGCCGGCGCAAGCGCGCGCCAATTCCGCGGGCGTAGTTTTGTCGCACTTCACCGCAGTCGCCTGCGCTTCTTCACCAAGCATTACAGTGCCACCTATCGACGTTGGAACCGGCGCATCATTCGGCTCGGGATGGTGCGCGCAGTGCTTGGTGCTTGGTGGGATCGTCTGCACGGCCGCATAGCAGACGACGCGCTACGTAGCCGCCTGCTGGCCTACGGCTGGGTGTTTCAGCTGCCGGAAGAGCGCTGAGACCCGGCGGCGACTGTGCCACATGGTATAATTTGGCATTCCAATGAGAAATGTCGATGGCACAGCTTGATGTTGTAATCTTAAACTATAATCGCGGCGATTTGCTGCGCGCCTGTCTCCGCTCGATCTTTGCGAGTGAGACGAACCATACGATCACGCCCTGGGTCGTCGATAATGCCTCGACTGATGATAGTGTGGCCGTCGTCGAGCGCGAGTTTCCGCAGGCGCGGCTGATTCGCAACGAGCGTAATAGCGGCTTCGCGTCAGGGAATAACCTGGCGCTGCGGCAAATCGTCGACGCTGCGGCGAGCGGTGGCTCTGCTCCTGCGGCAAGCGGCGATGCGGCAGTCCGGCGCTATGTCATGCTGCTCAACAACGACACGGTTGTCGATCCCGACGCGCTCCATGCCTTAGTGGAATACCTTGAGCAGCATCCGCGGGTAGGAGCGATCGGACCCAAGCTATTGTTGTTAAACGGCTCGCTCGACCTCGCCTGCCGCCGCTCATTCCCGACGCCAGCCGTCTCGTTTTACCGTATGACCGGCCTGAGCCGGCTCTTTCCCCGCTCGCCGCGCTTTGGGCGCTACAATCTGACGTACCTTGATCCCGATGTGAAGACCGAGGTCGACGCGCTGGTAGGGGCGGCGATGGTGGTGCGGGCAGAGGTGATCCGCGAGGTTGGTCTGCTGGACGAGGCGTTCTTTATGTATGGGGAAGATCTTGATTGGTGCTACCGCATCAAGTCCCTTGGTTGGCGGATTGTCTACTATCCGCGTGCTGTGATCCACCACCACAAGCGCGCGGCTTCAACACGCCGCGCAATTCCATCGATCCGTGCTTTCTACGACGCCATGCGCATCTTTCATCGCAAGCACTACGCCCAGCGTACAGTCGCACCGGTCAACTGGCTGATCGAGGTCGGGATAACCGCTAAAGAGTGGTGGAGCCTGGTGCGCAATCTGTTACGGCCCGCAGCGCATCGGCGGGTAGGCTAGGAGGTCGGCGATGCGACCATCTTCACGTTACTGGATCATTGCTGGTCTCCTGGTTTGTGATGTGCTCGGGGTTAACCTGGGCTTCGCGGGCTCCTACGCGCTCTTGTATCGGCGCGAGATTGCCACAACCTGGCAGGTTTCGGTACTGAATCAGGCGCCGCTCTTCGTGCTGCTGCTCAACCTTGCCTGTGGTGGGATTTTTATTTCGAATCGGCTCTACACCTTCAAGCGCGGCGCGTCACGTGTCGACGAGGCCTATAGGATTTTTGTTGCGATCACGATTGCGACGCTGGTCGGGACCGTGATTGCGTCACTGACCGGCGTGCCCTTCACGGCAACCAACTTGGTGGCGGCCTGGCTGGGCTCAGCTGCGCTGGTTGTGCTGCTGCGCAACATCCACCGCTCGGTCGTCCATCTGCTGCGCAAGCGCGGCTTCGACCGCGTACGCACGCTGATTGTCGGCTCGGGACCGACCGGACAGATGATCGCCCATAACATTTTCGCCGCGCCGCATCTGGGCTATGATGTCGAAGGCTTTCTGTCGGATACCGAGCCGATCGGAACAATGCATGATACGCTTCCGGTCCTCGGACGGCTCAGGGATATTCGGCGGGTGGTGCGCGCGTGTCAAATCAGCGAGGTGCTCGTCTGCTTGAGAGGGATCGAGTCGCATGTGGTGCTGGAGCTTGTCGCAGCCTGCGAGGCCGAGCCTGTTGCGATCAAGGTGTATCCTGACACCTTTCAGATTATTACCAATAACGAGCTTTCGATCGGCGATCTGGGCGGACTACCTTTGATGAGCATCAAGAGCAGTCCGCTTGATCTGCGTTGGAATCGCTTTCTCAAGCGGGCGCTGGACCTGACCGGCTCCCTGTTTGGCTTGATCTTTCTGTCGCCGATGCTGCTGCTGTTGGCACTTTTGGTTAAGCTTGACTCTCGTGGCCCGGCGTTCTTTGTCCAGGAGCGTGTGGGTGTCAACGGCCAGCCGTTCCCGATGATCAAGTTCCGCTCGATGCGTATCGACGCCGAAGAGATCTCAAGATGGACGACTCCGGATGATCCGCGGAAGACACGACTGGGGGCTTTTATTCGTCGCTGGTCATTGGATGAGCTGCCACAGCTGATTAACGTTTTTTTAGGAGACATGAGCCTGGTAGGACCTCGTCCAGAGCAGCCGGTTTTTGTCGAGCAATTTCGGCAGAAAATCCCGCACTACATGCGCCGTCATAAGGAAAAGGCAGGCATGACCGGTTGGGCGCAGGTTAATGGGTTGCGTGGCGATACGTCGATCGAGGAGCGGGTCCGTTACGATCTATACTATGTCGAGAACTGGTCGGTGCTCTTTGATATCAAGATCATCGCACGCCAGATCGTTACGCTCTTCCATAAGAATAACAATGCGTACTAGCGCTACAAGGACCACCCTGCCCGCCAACCGGCTGTATTCATGCGCGACCGTCGACGTCGCGGGGTTGGGCTAGCTGTGCTGCGGCTACTAGCACTTCCACTGCTGCTCGTGCTCATCGTGCGGTTATTGCTACTTGCGGCACCGCTGCTGGGGCCGCGGCAGCGCCAGGCGCTTCAAAACATGGCAGTTGCGATTGACGTGGCCGGCGGGCTGATCATGGTGCTCCTGATCGTGGTGCAGCTGCTGCGGCGCGAATGGCTTGGAGCAGCGCTGATAGCATTCTTAGCCGTGCCGGTCTTCATTGGGGCCTATCGTGCACTGCCGGCATGGTGGTGGGGCTCAAGCGGCGCGAGTCAAGAGCAAAGGACCGAGAATGACGCATCAAGAGCCAAGCGCCGCGGGCCGCGTAGATAAGCTTGCAGGCTGGGAGCTTGTATCAGGGAGCGATAATGGATTTTCTTAATTTAACGATTGCCGATGCCCACGAGGTGTTACGAACCCGCGAGGTGAGCGCAGTCGAGCTAACCGAGGCGGCCTTGGAACGGATTATCGCCGTCGACAACAATGTCAAGGCATTTCTCGACATCGACGACGAGGGTGCACTGGAGCAGGCACGCGCAGCGGATGAGCGGATCGCACATAGACAGGCTCGACCGCTCACCGGAATTCCGCTGGGCATTAAGGACGTTCTGTGTATGCGCGGCACGACGACCACGTGTGGCTCCCGCATGCTCGAGGAGTGGGTCGCACCCTACGATGCCACTGCGATCGCGAAGCTGAAGGCCGAGAATGCGGTGCTGGTGGGGAAGACAAACATGGACGAGTTTGCGATGGGCTCGTCCACCGAAAATAGTGCGTTTGTGATGACCCGCAATCCTTGGGATGTCACCCGCGTTCCGGGCGGCTCCTCGGGTGGCTCTGCGGCTGCGGTGGCGGCGGGCGAGGTATTGGGCAGCCTGGGTACTGACACTGGGGGCTCTGTTCGACAGCCGGCCGCGCTCTGCGGTGTCACCGGACTCAAGCCCACCTATGGTCGTGTTTCGCGTTATGGCCTGGTAGCGTTTGCCTCGTCGCTCGACCAAATTGGCCCATTTGGTCGAACCGCACGTGATTGTGCTTTACTGCTCGAGGCGATTGCGGGGGCGGATATTAACGATTCGACTGCTGCGCGGGAGCCCATCTCGCACTATTCGGCGATGCTTGACGGCAATATCAAGGGGCTCCGCGTTGGCGTGCCACGTGAGTATTTTGTCGAAGGGATGGAGCCAGGTGTCGAAGCAGCCGTGCGTGAGGCAATCGACGCTCTGCGTGACTTGGGAGCGGAGATCGTCGACGTTTCGCTGCCGCACACGTCGTACGCTCTGCCGGTGTACTACATCGTCGCGCCCGCTGAGGCCAGCGCAAACCTTGCCCGCTTTAACGGCGTGCGTTATGGGCTGCACGTCGAGGGCGAAAATGTTATCGACGAGATGGAGTTGACCCGTGGACAAGGCTTCGGTGCGGAGGTGCGCCGGCGCATCATGCTGGGAACCTATGCGCTCTCGGCCGGCTACTATGACGCTTACTATAAGCGCGCTCAGCAGGTGCGCACGCTGATCCGCCGTGATTTCCAACAGGTTTTCGAGCAGGTCGACGTGCTAGCGGCGGGCACATCGCCGACAATCGCGTTTGAAATTGGCGCCAAGACCGACGATCCGCTGGCGATGTATCTGACCGACGTGCTGACCCTGTCTCCCAGCCTCGCGGGTGTTCCAGGATTGGCACTACCATGTGGCTTTTCGGCAGGAATGCCGGTTGGGCTGCAGTTGATTGGTCGGCCCTTCGACGAGGGCACGATCCTGCGCGCTGGCGATGCGTATCAGCGCATCACCGATTGGCATCTTCGTCGGCCCGAGCTCCCGACGACGTCCAGCACCGAGGCCAACGATGACGAGTAGCGTGAAAGTGAACGGCGGCGCGCCAGCCGCACGCGTCGACGAGGTCGTCGATATGCTGCATGGCGTCTCAATAGCCGATCCGTACCGCTGGCTCGAGGATGGCTCGGCGCCGGATGTCCAGTCTTGGGTCGAGGCCCAGAACAGCCACACGGCGCGCTATCTCGAAGGGGTGCCAGGACGCCGCGAGCTGCGTGCTCGGCTCGAACAGGCATTATCAGTTGGCCTCGTCGCCGCGCCGCAGCTGCATGGTGGCCGCACCTTCTACTTAAAACGGGAGGGCGATCAAAACCAACCGGTGCTGGTCGTTCGCGAGAGCGCCGCTCCTGAGCCTCGACTGCTGGTCGATCCCAATACGCTGCGTGAAGATGGAACTGCGGCACTCGATTGGTGGCAGCCCTCACACGACGGTGCCCAGCTCGCCTACGGCGTCTCCGAGGCAGGCGACGAGAAGAGCACTCTGCATGTACTGGACGTGGCTAGCGGTCGGCACGTGGTCGATCAAATCCCCCACACACGCTATAGCTCCGTGGCTTGGCTAAGGGACGGCAGCGGCTTTTACTATAGCCGTTATCCCACTCCCGGTACGGTTCCGGCCGGCGATGAAAACTACAATCAACGCATCTTTTTCCATCGTTTAGGCGACGACTGGACCAACGACCGGCTGATCTTCGGCGCGGGACGCAACCCCGAAACCATGTATGGGCTGACGATCTCAACCGATGGCCGTTGGCTTGTGATCATGGCTATGGAGGGGTGGGCGAAGGCGGAGCTCTATTTGCTGGATACGAGCCATGATGACAGGGTCATCCCGATCGTGGAAGGCCAAGCGGCGCTCTTCTCGGCTGAAGTTGTGGACGGCGAGCTGTATATCCTCACGAACCAGGGTGCACCGCGCTTCCAATTGTTTAAGACATCCGTGACCAAGCCAAGTCGGGAGCACTGGCGGCTGCTCGTGCCAGAGGGAGAGCATGTGCTCCAAAGCTTTGCGGTTGTCGGTGGCAAGCTTGTGCTCAGCTACCTGCGTAATGCTGCGGCTGCCCTGGTAATCGCTACGCTGGATGGGGCCGGGGAGCGCGAGGTGCCGTTGCCGACACTTGGTAGCGTCGACGCGGTTGCCGGCGAGCCCGAGCGCGACACGCTGCTCTTCTCTTTCGTCTCCTTTTTTGTGCCGCCGACGATCTATAGATACGATATCAGCACGGGCGCGTTAGATATCTTTGAGCAGGTGCAGTCGCAAATTGATACGTCGCAATACGAGGTGCGGCAAGTTTGGTATCCATCCAAGGATGGTACCCGTATCTCGATGTTTGTGATGCACCGTCGTGGGATCCTCCTTGATGGGAATAATCCGACCCTGCTGACTGGCTACGGCGGCTTCAACGTCAGCATGACGCCCTCTTTCTGGCGTGCGCTTCCGGTTTGGCTGGATGCAGGTGGCGTTGCCGCCTTGGCAAATCTGCGGGGCGGCGCCGAGTACGGCGAGCAGTGGCACGCAGCGGGTATGCTCGGCAACAAGCAGAACGTTTTTGACGACTTCATCGCGGCCGCCGAATTTTTGGTTGGCGAAGGCTACACCAAGCCGGCGAAGCTGGCGATTTCAGGCGGCAGCAACGGCGGACTCTTAGTTGGGGCAGCGCTGACACAGCGTCCCGAGCTCTTCAAGGCGGTCGTCTGCCGGGTGCCGCTGCTCGACATGCTGCGCTATCACCACTTCCTGATTGCGCGGCTGTGGATTCCTGAGTATGGGTCGGCCGACGATTCGGAGCAATTCCGCTGGCTCCATGCCTACTCCCCGTACCACAACGTGCGTGAGGGTACGCGGTATCCTGCGACGCTCTTTACGACGGCCGAGTCCGATAGCCGCGTCGACCCGCTCCACGCGCGCAAAATGGCCGCGCTGCTTCAGGCGCGAAATACAGGCGATGCCCCAATTCTGCTCCGTGTCGAAACACGGGCCGGCCATGGCGCCGGCAAGCCGCTCTCGAAGGTGATTGACGAGGAGACAGATATCTGGACCTTCGTCGGCGCTCAGCTCGGCGTGGATTGGCAGGCTCACGCGCGCTAGTCCGAGAACTCCCAGGTAGGGCGCTTCGCGGTAACCGAGGGCCCTATAGCCACTTTCCCGCGCGATATGTCCTCGAGCAGCTCTCCACGCTCCGGGTAGCCTCCGTGATACCGCTGCGGTATAATACAAAGGAATTCACGAGGCACGCTGTGGCATCCCAGGCACTCTACCGCAAGTGGCGGTCCCAAACATTTTCCGAACTCGTCGGCCAAGAGCACGTCGTCCAGACGCTGCAAAATGCGATCCAGACAGGGCGGGTTGGTCATGCCTACCTGTTCACGGGTCCGCGTGGCGTCGGCAAGACCACTATGGCCCGGCTGCTGGCCAAGGCCGTCAACTGTGAGGCCCCGGCGGAGCAGCGGCCCTGCGACCAGTGCGAGATGTGCCGCTCGGTCGCTGAGGGGCGGGCGGTCGACGTGATCGAGATGGACGCCGCCAGTCATACCAGCGTCGAAGATGCGCGCGAGATTATCGAGCGGGTCCAGTTCCGGCCCACGAGTGCACGCACCAAGGTCTACGTGATCGACGAGACGCACATGCTCAGCACGGCCGCTTTCAATGCGCTGCTTAAGACGCTTGAGGAGCCCCCCGCACACGCGCTCTTTATTCTTGCGACAACCGAGTTTCACAAAGTGCCGGCGACGATTATCTCGCGCTGTCAGCGTTTTGTGTTCACCCGGCACACAATCAATAACATCAGCAATCACCTTGAGCATATTGCCCAGGAAGAGGGCATTACCTTGCAAGAGGGCGTCGCGGAACGTATTGCGCGGGCTGCTACAGGTGCGATGCGCGATGCCATCAGCATCTTGGACCAGCTGATTGCAGGCAGCGATGGCACAATTACACTTGTGCAGGTTCAAGGTTTGCTGGGTGCGACCGACACCAGCAAAGTAGGTGCGTTGGTCAGCGCACTGACGGCAGCAGACGTGCAAGCGGCGCTGCAGATCGTCAACGAGGTGGCCGACGATGGGGCCGACCTGCGGCAGTTTGCCCGCGACCTGGTCGAGCGGCTGCGGGCTTTAATGCTACTGACCGCTAGCGGTGATAGCTCGACACTTGATGTTCCTGACGAAACGTTGCATGAGATGCGGTACCAGGCGGCGCAGACGAATGTCGGCCAGCTCGTCACCTGGCTCAAGCTCTTTTCAAATCTCGACTATCAGCTCAAAAACTCGCCCTATGGTCAGCTACCCCTCGAGCTTGCAGTGGTCGAGGCACTACTTGCTCCGGCGGCGGTAGTTGCGGCGCCAGCTGCTCGCGCGGTCGCTCCAGCACAGCCGGCGGCGGTCACGCCAAAGCGGCTGGCCCCTACGGCGCCAGCTGCGCGTCCGGCTCCACCGGCTCTGATTCGGGAGGATGCTCGGCCAATCGAGCGGGAGCCTGAGGGACCACCCGCACCGCCAGCCACGTCAGCTGTCGAAGAGCTGCTTCCGCCGACGAAACAGCCGGACGTGGTTAGCGCGGAAGCTCAAGAGGCTCCCTCTGCAGCCGCTGCGGTACCCGAGGAAGTGATTGAGGTAGTCTACGACGCCGCGTTTCTGCTGGAGGATGTGGAGGCCTGCTGGGTGCAGGTGGTAGAGGATATTCGTGCGGCAGATAAGCTGATCTATGCACAGCTCGATGGGGTCGTGCCGATCAATGTCGAGGACCGCACGGTTGTCCTGCTAGCCAAAAAGGGCGAATGGCAAAAGAAGCGGCTTGAGGTCGATAAGACGCGCCGACTGATCGAACGTTATCTAAGCCGTGAGCTAGGCAGTGAATGCTTCTTCCGCGTGACGATCAACGAGGAGGAAGAGATGCCTGATATCAAAAAGCAGATCCAGCATATTCGCAAGGATGAGCTTGTCCGCAGTGCGCTCAATATTTTCGATGCCACAATTATTGCTATCGATAAGCCCTAGCTAGTGAGTGGAAACGTCCACGATATTGCTCGGCAAGCCGGTTTCTAGCACGAGTGATGTGGACGAATCGTTTCGGCGCGGATCAGCCCGATCCGCACTACAGAGGAGTACAGCATGGACCGGAAGATGATGCAGCAGCTGCAGCAGATGCAGACGAAGCTGATGAAGGCGCAAGAAGAGCTGGCGAATACCAATGTCGAGGGTACCGCCGGCGGCGGTGCGGTGCGCGTCACGATGAACGGTCATCGCGAGCTGCGCAGTCTGGTGATTGCTCCAGAGGCGGTCGATCCGGATGACGTCGAATCACTCCAAGATATGGTTGTCGCCGCATTCAACGATGCTTCAAAGAAGGCTCAGGATTTGAGCGAGTCGAAGCTCGGCGGTGTGACCGGCGGAATGCCAAATATTCCAGGTCTCTTTTAACTTTGTATCACATAGCCCGAGTTTCTTGGTTGCGGCGTTTGCCCGGCCGAGAGGCTCGGCGCTTTTTCTTGAAAGGAATGACCGTGCCAACGGGCGTTGAACATTTGACGGTAGAGCCGATCGCGCGACTGATTGAGGAATTTAATAAGCTGCCCGGCATCGGTCCCAAGACAGCCTCTCGGCTCACCTTTTATCTCCTGCGCGCAAATGAGGAGCAGGCCGCCGCGCTCGCGCAGGCGATTATCGAGGTGAAAGAGAAGACCTTATACTGCTCGCACTGCTACAATATTGCGACAACCGATCCCTGCAACATTTGCAGCAATCCAAACCGCGAGCAGTCCACGGTGATGGTCGTCGAGGAGCCGCTCGACGTACTGGCCTTTGAGCGCATCGCGATTTTTCGCGGCCTTTACCATGTGCTCCACGGTGCGATCTCGCCGGTCGAAGGCATCAATCCCGACGATCTCAAGATCCGCGAGCTACTGGCGCGGGTCAAGGTCGAGCCGGTTAATGAGGTGATCATCGCCACCAATCCAACGACCGAAGGCCGTGCGACCCAGCACTACATCGCGCGCGAGCTGATCCCGACGGGAATCAAAGTCACAGCGCTGGCGCAGGGTCTGCCGGTCGGTGGCGACCTCGAGTACGCCGACGAGGTCACTTTGGAGCGTGCACTCGAGAACCGGCGCGAAGTGTAAGCCGGAGGCCGCGTCCACCCCTGCCTTGTTCTAAATCGATGCTACGGCTGCGGAGCGGATTAGCCCCGCCATTCAAATATCAAAAACCACCCCCAGCGTGCAGCTGGGGGTGGTTTTTGTTCAAGGAGACGAGCTGCTCTACGCCTGACCGCCCATCTTGCGCCGTAGCGCTTCCATCTCGGCGTTGAGCTCCTGGTCTGCCTCCAGGTCGGCAAAGCGCGCCTCAAGCGTGCCCTTCTCCAGACGCGCCATGGCATCGGCCTGCGCCAACTGGTCGTCGACGCGCGACTCAAGCTGCGCCAGCTTGTCCATGGCGTTGGTGCTGCTCAGGCCGCGAACGGTGCGCTGGATCGCCTCCTGGGTCTCGGCGCGGTTGCGCTTGGCAACGATCAGATCACGCTTCGACTTAGCTTCCGCGATCCGGGCCTCGAGCTTTACTAGCGCGTTTTGCAGCTCTTCCACCTGCTGATCCTGGGACTCGTACTGCTGCTTGTACTGGTCGGCCAGCTTCTGTGACTGAAGCTTGCGTGTAAGCGCCTGTCGCGCGAGCTCCTCGTCGCCGGCACGCATCGCCGCCTCCGCCTTGGACTGCCACTGATCTGCCTCGGCCTGAAACTGGACCATTTTGTTGTGCAGCTTGGTCTCGTCGGCCATCGATGCCGCGACACGAGTCTTGGCCTCGTACAGATTTTCGTTAAGATCACGCAAATATTGGTTCACCATCTTCTCGGGGTCTTCCGCCCGATCAAGCATCGAATTCAAGTTGGCGCTGACCAGGTCGCGCACGCGATCCATTAAGCCCATGACCGAAGCCTCCTTAGTTAGTCGTCACGATTATAGCGGCCACGTCAATGTACGTTGTTCCGCACGAAAGGTTTCATAGCGGGCGCTTCAACGGCACGCCCACCCGCCGAGGATAGTTCGGCGGAGTTGGTTGCACCTTGCGTACCACCACTATGGTACGCTCCTCGAGTTGTGGGAGCCGTACCGGCTGAATCAGCTCGACCACACCGCCGAGCTTCTGAATGGCACGCTCGGCTTCCGCGGCCTCTCGCGGGCCCTCGCTGCTCTTCGGCGCGATAAACCAGCCGCCAAGCTCACACAAAGGCAGGCAGTATTCGGCCAACACGTTCAGGGTTGCTACAGCGCGCGCGGTGGTAGCGTCAAACTGCTCACGATATCGGGATTGTTGACCGAGCTCTTCGGCGCGCGCGGTACTAATTTCGACGTCGTCAAGGCCAAGGGTGTTGACAAGATGTGCTAAGAATTCAGTCTTCTTGCCCACGCTTTCGACCAGTAGTAGGCGCAGCTTAGGCCATAATAGCTTCAGCGGCAGCCCAGGAAATCCTGCTCCAGTACCGATGTCTGCAAGGGTAGCCGGCTGCTGCCCCTGCCATACCGTCGCGAGTGCCAGCGAGTCAAGGAAGTGCCGCACCATAATCGCCTCGGGCTCGACGATCGTTGTGAGGTTCGTGTGCGAGTTCCAGCGTTGAAGCTCGTCCGCATAACGATCAAACTGGTCGAGCTGCGAGCTTGTGAGTGTAATGTCCCATGCCCCGGCTGTGGTCGCTAAGAGCTCACGTGGCGTCATGCGGAATTCGGCTCCCGGTACAACTTATGCTGCTCAATGTACTGCAATACTGCTGGCGTGAGGTGATACCGCACGGGATGGCCCTTCAGCAGCCGCTCACGCAGCTCCGTGGCTGAGATCCTCAGCCCGGGTCCTGCCACGTGTCGCACACGGCTCCGTGCAAACGGCAAGGCCGTATAGAGTGCCTCGGTATCAAGGACGTAGCCTGGCCGCTCCACGATCACAATGCTGCACAAGCTCAGCAAGCGCTCCACCTCGAACCAGCGGTGAAGGTCTGCGGCAGCATCGGCGCCAATGATAAAAAAGAGCTCGTCTTCGGGGTACTGTGCGCGAAGCTCGGCAACTGTTTGGACAGTGTATGAGATGCCTCCGCGGCGCACCTCGATTTCGGAGACGCCGAATCCGGGATTATCCGCTGTCGCAAGCTGCGTCATCGCCAGCCTGTGCTCGGCCCCGGCTGTTTCAGCGCCTGTCTTGAAGGGTTGCTGCGCAGCAGGAACAAACAGGACACACGCGGCCTCGAGTGCAAAGCGGACATCTTCCGCGATGGCTAAGTGCCCAAGGTGGACGGGATCGAAGGTGCCCCCTAGTATTGCAATGCGACGGCTCATAGGTCGATTATAGCAGAATCGCCTAGATCGACGGCGCTCGGCGTGTCGTCCAAGCGCGTGTGGATCTTGTGCAGCCAGGGCTTTGTCAAGCGAACATCTCAGCGGCTAAGCCTCTGGTCGTAAAACCCCGCCAATGCATGGCTAGGTGGTAGGCGACAAATATGCTAAAGTCTGGGAGCTCAATACGTAGGGGCTCGGAGCCGTCGTTAGTGTGAGGACATCGACAGCTCTGACGAACAGAAGGTGAGGTCGACGATGCGCTGGCCTAGCTCGCTTGCCCGTGTGTGCCTGCTCGTGTTGCTCTGTGTCAGCCTAGCTCTGCCCGGCCCGGCACTCGCCTCGCCGCGGCACCCGCCGCCGCCACGCTGCCCGACGGCTTCAGCGACGAGCTCGTCGCCAATGTCGCCAGTCCGGTCGCGCTCGCCTTTACCCCCGACGGCCGTCTCCTGATCGCCTCCCAGCTCGGCAAGCTGCTCGTCTACCACAACGGCGCCCTCCGCTCGACCCCCGCCCTCGACCTTGCGTCCCGCCTGTGTACCAATAACGAGCGCGGCCTGCTCGGTGTCGCCGTCGACCCGGCCTTTGCCACCAACGGCTTTGTGTACCTGTTCTATACCTACAACAAACATGGTACCTGCGAGCGGAATACCAGCCGCACCCCTGTCAATCGCGTCGCCCGGTTTACCTTGGGCTCCAATCACCTGATCGACCCCGCCACCGAGCGCCTGCTCCTCGACAACATGCCGTCCCCCAACGGCAACCATAACGCCGGCGATCTCCAGTTCGGCCCCGATGGCCTCCTGTATATCAGCGTCGGCGATGGCGGCTGTGATTATGCCGACAGCACCAAGTGCGCCGGCGCGAACGACGCCGCCCGCGACCGCCATGTCCTCCTCGGCAAGCTCCTGCGCATTACCCGTGATGGCGCCATTCCCCCCGGCAATCCCTTCCAGGGCGCCGACAGCGGGCGCTGCCACCTCACCGGCCGCACCGACCCCGGCAAGCATTGCGAGGAGACCTTTGCCTGGGGCTTGCGCAATCCCTTCCGCCTGGCCGTCGACCCGAACAGCCCAACGACCCGCCTCTTCATCAACGACGTCGGGCAAAGCGCCTGGGAAGAGATTAACCTCGCCACGGCGGGGGCGGACTATGGCTGGAATGTGCGTGAAGGGCGGTGTGCCAATGGCTCAACGACCGACTGCGGCCCGCCGCCAGCGGGCATGACCAATCCGCTCTACAGCTACGGTCAGACGGCCGGCTGCGAGTCGATCACCGGCGGCGCGTTTATCCCCGCGGGCGTATGGCCGGCGGCCTACGAGAGGGCCTACTTGTTCGGGGACTATGTCTGCGGCGCCATCAAGCAGCTGCTGCCGGCGAGCGGTGGGGGCTACAGCGAACACCCATTCCTGAGCGGGTTGGGGGTCAACAGCGCGGTGACGCTGC
>JADDQE010000221.1 GCA_016781525.1 bacterium
GTTTGCGTGGCGTGGTCATTGCACACCTCACGCGAAGGATTTGGACACGTACATCATGCCCAGCAGAGACTGTGCCCGAAGATGACCAACCAGCGACTAGCTACAGTTCGGCCCATCGGTCAGCCCAACAGACTGCAGCGGTCGAGGAACGAGCACCGGGTCGATCAGGAACGGAGGCTGTCACCAAGGGTCTGGATACCACGCGGAAGGTGGACAGCAAACATCGACTGTAGCGCAGCATCTTGTGGTTCGTGGGTATTATTAATTACCGGTCATTAGCTCTGCGGCAATCGCGCGCGCGTGCTGCCGTAGCGTTTCCAACTCGGCCGCTTCGGGTCGCAGGCGCGCGTACCGGTCAAGATCTTCAAGCGCACCATGCAGCTGTCCGATCCTGGCGCGGAGTAACCCACGATCCCGCAGCTCGCTGGCCTCACCTGGTTCCAGCAGGACCAGCCGTTCCACCACAGCAAGCGCCCTAGCATACAATGAACGTTCGAGGTAAACGCTCTTCAAGTTACGCAGCATCCGCTCCAAAATCTCATGCTTGGTCGGAGCTTGCATCACGCGCTCCATCAGCACCGTTGAGGCGCTGCCATAATACTGGGCCACATGATTGGCGCACTCGTCGCTGCTCCAGAGCCGGCCACGGCGAAAAGGGTCGATCACGAAATCACCGTCGAAGCTCGGATAGCGGACCAAAAAATGCCCAGGCAGCGCAAGCCCCACGAGGGGCCAACCCAGCCGCCACGCGACCTCAAGATACACGACGGCAAGCGTGATGGGCAGGCCCGTCCGAGTTTCTAGCACCTGGTCGAGAAAACTATTGGCCGGGTCATTGTAGTTCGACACATTGCCGACAAAATGGAGTTCATCGAAGAGGAGCGAATTAAGCGCAGCGATTTGTTCGCCCGGGTCGGTAATGCCGAGCAAACGGGGCTGCACCTGGTACGCTAACTCGTCAAGCTTGGCCAGCGGTTCCGCCGTCGGATCGAGATCTTGATCTTCCCAGGCAATACAGAGCGCAGCCTCGGCTAAATTTAGACGTGGCTCAGGTAAGCGGATCAGGGCGCGGAAGCGCCGACGAGCTAGTGATTGGGAGGCCCCATTGTCAACGATTGTACCATGCTGCTGAACTATCAAGCTACCAATCACGGACTGGCAGTAGCTCTGGTTTATATCCGATTGGCAGCGATGTTTCGGTCCTGTCTGACCCCAACCATCCTCAGGATGCCGACATCCACTCGTTTATGGCGTAATGGTTCGGGACATTCATTCTGACTTTGCTGGGCATCGGGTTCAGCTGAGTAGGGCTCATGGACTGGCGCGTCTTAGAGCTTTTCTCGCCAGGGTGGATAATCCCCGGTCAGCACGGGGAACGTGCGCCTAGGACTCACATGCATGGCCGCACTCGTAGACACGAGCTGCCCTCCTCGACGATTCCCTCGTGACGCATTAGCGGTAGCGATTTTTTGGGCCAACAACGCCGTCATCAACCTGTTTTGAGACCTGCGTAATGATGAGGAATAAAGATGATTATCGGTAAACAGACAAACAAAGGGGCGCCTACGTCTAGGATGCAATGGTGTTAGGCAAACGCCACAGAGCGGCGTGAATTTACGAATACAACGGGATAATGACTTGTGATGCAACATATGAGTTACCGCGGCGTCAACATGAACCAACGAATTGCAGCCCAAGCAATCCAGGGTTGAATAATGTGTGGGCCGCCAAATTCGCGGTACTGCACGTCGTAGCCAGCAGCACGCAAGTGCGGCACAATGCGGCGGCTACAGCGGTCAATTGGTAAAACGGTATCGCGGGTGCCATGGGTAATGAACAACCGAGGCCGCCCATGCTGATTTCCTGGAGCGGCAAACCCGGGTGATAACGCGATGATGTGCGTAAACAGATCGCCGTTTGTCAGGCCGAGCGCCAACGCGTAGGAGGCCCCATCGGAGAAGCCAGCAATGGCCATGTGTGACAAATCCACAGCATAGGACGTGAACGTGCGCGTCAGCGCCTG
Source organism: bacterium (assembly GCA_016781525.1). Taxonomy (GTDB): domain Bacteria; phylum Chloroflexota; class Chloroflexia; order Chloroflexales; family Kallotenuaceae; genus LB3-1. Next base: position 2,024 of record JADDQE010000221.1, read on the forward strand.
CTCAATAAACATCACATCCGCGCCAAAGCTACCCCGAATCCGGTCCCATGTACGGCCGCGTGATTCAGGTGTCACAACGAGTAGGCCCGTCCGATTGGCAATGAATTGAAACAGTCGCCTACCACGCTGAGCACTACCGCCGGCACCATGGAGAAAGACCAGCAGTGGCGCGGGCTGAGAACTGTCGTAACTGGCCGGAACATAGAGCCAGCCATCACGCGCGGTACCAAGCCCCAACGATTGTGGTCCAACCGCCCCACTTGCAGCTGGCGGGCGGGGCAGTATGGATAAACGTCCGTCGCGTGCCGCCGTGGCTTGCTCATCTGCTAGCTGTGACACTTGATTAATCATTCTCTTGCCCCCAAAGTCCGCGTCCATTGCACCAGCAGCCAACCCAGTGTCAGGCGTTACCGGTAGTGAACCATGTGATGGCCTCCTGGGCAATCTCCGGTGGCACAGTATGAGGTCCGTCAAATTCACGATACTGCACGTCGTAGCCTGCCCGTTGCACTACGGGCACAATCCGTCGGCTGCATACATCAATGGGCAACACCTCGTCGCGGGTGCCATGGGAGATAAAGAGATGTGGCTTCCCGTGGCGCGATCCCCGCGCAATATAGCCGGGCGAGAAGGCCAAAATGTGGGTAAACAGGTCGCCATTGATCAAGCCCAGCGATAAGGCATATGAGGCCCCATCGGAAAAGCCGCCAACGGCAAGACGTGACGAGTCCACCGCGTAACGAGTAAAGACCTTCGTAAGCGCTTGATCAATAACCGAGACATCGGGACCGTATTCCCCGCCAATCACATCCCATGTTTGACGCCGTGAGGCAGTTGCTACCAACAGCAGGTTAGACGCGTCTGCCAGCGGCTGCAGTAATCCTAAGCCACCCTCTGCATCACCGCCAGCACCATGCAGCAACAACACCAAAGGGGCAGGACGATCCGATGTGTAACCCGCTGGAACATATAGCAGTGCATCCCGCTCAGCTGTGATACCAAGTTGCTGCCGCCCGGGTTGCACGTCCCCACTGGCTACATTATTGGACGGTCGTGCCAATAGCTGACCCCGTTCGGGTGTGGGTGTTACAGAGGGCGGAGGCGGTGTGGGAACGTTCGTCGCGGTTGGCAGGAGACTCTCGGTCGCTGGTATAGACGCAAGCGCACCCCGTGGTGGACTGCTCGGCGTGCCTAGCCCAGGGGATGAAGCCTGCTTTTGTTGATTGCCACAGCCGCTCGCAATTAATGCTGTGACGTTTGCGGCCGCAAGACCAAGAAAACGCCGCCGCGTGAGCCGGTACTCAAAATTCCCTCGTCGCCGCATATAAACCTTTCCGCCGCCCCGTTCTTTCTCGGAGAACGAGGTGATTGATTAAGCGGGTCCTGTTGTCAGCAAGGCGTATTCCTCCACCCGGGGATAGTCGGGGACAGCTTACTGTTAAGGGGAGCTTCCACTTGGGCCAACCGGATACTCAAGCCACACAAAAATAGCGTGGGGATTATGGTCGAACAGCAAACATTCTCGGGCAGCGCAGCTGGATCGGCATATTGCCGCTAATTATCACCTAGATCGTCGGCATGTGCCATGCCAGGGAACTATCCATGCCCTCCCGGCGTAGGCACATGCCGCACATACACAGGAGCCGGGCCGACGGCGATCATCACCTGTCCATCATCCGCCTCCAGGGATGTTGCGCTGCCGTCGCGACTAGTCATGGTGACATTAGCGGCCGCCGTTGATAGCGTGATGGTAGTTGGAGCCAGTGCCCAAATCAAGTCCACCACACCTTCGGTTGCCGATGACCCGACGGCAAAGCGCTCAGCGTACACTTCGGGACCTTGAAATACCGTCAGCTCATCCACATAGATCGCTCCCGTCCCTGTCGCCCCGTCGGGATGATCATCGATGACCAACTCGCGGATCTGCAGAGTACCATCCAGCTGCCCGTTGCCGGGAACAATCCGATTACCTTCCTCGACGGCGCCAGTGATCGACGTACTGAGGAAATGCCAGCCGGTAGCGCCAATAAAGCCTAAGCGATATTGCAAGACCTCGCCCGCGGCATCACGCAGCCGTAGGTGCAAAATATGGCCAGAACCATCGCCATAGACCCACAGCCCAATCCGCGAGGTGTCGGTGGGTAGGAACCTAGCGCCATGGTACGGAAAGGCGACGTACTCATTGTCTGGCTGCCCGAAGCGGTAGGCGATCCGTGCCGCACCGGTTCCACGATATACCTGCGCGGTTGTCGATTGCATTGGCTCCGCTGTCGCCGGGAACGGCGGGCCCCAATCCCCAACATCGTCAAAGGTGGCCGCGATCACATGTGGCATGAAATCCTGCGAGCCAAGCGGCTCCCGGTTTGCGATCTGCGAGCTCAACACCCTGAATGCCGCCGCGGACGGTTTCAGGGAATCGTACAGGGCATCACTTTCCCCACCCCGGACGAGACCATAGCAGGCCTGTCCTGGATGATCTTTGAGGTTATACCAGAGGACCCGCTCCGCTCCCGCACTACGCAGCAGTGCTGCAGCACGCACAAGAAAGTTGGCCTGCTCCTCCTCATCGGTTAAGCCCTTGGGATCGCGCTCACACGAACCGGTGCTCCAGCCAAATTCCGTCACCCAGATCGGCTTGCGGCCGTACTTGGCAGCTAGTTGCGCGACTTGCCGGACGCCGACCACGCCAATCTGTCCCGTTTCTGGCGTCCATGGATCGACATACGCGTGCACAGACAGCACATCAAAGGCATCCCAGGCGTCTTGCGCAGCAATGGTATCAAGAAACGTTGGATCGTAGGGTACAACGCCGCCATTGAGCACCAAGACCTGCGGATCGACCGCCTTAATCGCGGCCGACGCTTGCTTAAGCAAGTGGGCGTAGCGTATCGGGTCTGGAGCAGGTTGCCACAGCACCCCGTTCTCCGGCTCGTTCCAAATTTCCCATGCGTCTACCACGCCTTTGTAGCGACTAGCAACGGCGGCGGCGAAAGCGGCGTAACGTTCGGGATCAGGGGCAAAAAAGGACACGTCATGGGGCCGATCGTTTAGCTCCGGAGTGCCCCAACCGACCGCAGGCCCAATGACTCCGATGATATGGATGCCCCGCTGGCGGTGCGCTGCAAACACGGTATCGTGCCAGGACCAGTCGAAGTTTCCTGGCGATGGCTCAACCCGCGACCATTGGACGTCCTCACGCACCCATCCAACATCCAGATTGCCGACGAGCCCGGCAGGTTCGGCGAGAGTTGCAAAGTCCGGGTGTCGCGATGCGATATGGCTATTGATGCCAAAGGGCGACGCTCGTGCCGCCGCCGGGGTAACTTGAGGCGGTGTCGGTGTTAGCCGTGTAACACGCACACTGTTCAACGGTGTACGACAGCTGACGAGGCCACTCATGAAGCCAAGAATGATCACCAGAGCCGTATGTCGGGCCAGGCCTCTTTTTCGAACCATACCGAATTGGCTGCGGCATTCGCCCGAGATGGCAGCCCTCCTCCATCTGTTTCGATCACAGAAACACATCGTTTAACAAATTGATCTGAACTCGGAACCCCTGCGGCCCATCGGTTAGCATTCGCGTTTACGAGCTGTTTCGCTGATCGCGGAGAGCAGCCTTCACGAGCTCAACCGCAGGCGGGATTACCTCACCAATGCCGTTCCACAGCCGCAGCGTTACGACCGCGTCGTAGGGCGTTTCACCTTGGTTAATCAGGACTACTCGCGCCCCGCCCCTGATTGCTCGCCCGACGAGTGAGGCCGCTGGCTCCACCGTTAACGAGGAGCCCAGAACGAGCAGCAGATCGCAGCGGCGAGCGTGCTGCTCGGCGAGCGCCAGTTCTTTATGCGGCAAGGGATCGCCAAAGTTCACTACCGACGAGATTAGCCGCCCACCGCAAGCCGCGCACGCAGGTTGCCCCACCACCGGTTTCTGGGTCCGATAGCCTGGCCCCCACCGGCGCGTGTCCCACCCAACCTCCTCGCGTGTGTATTGCCGATCGCACCCAAGACAGCGCAGGAGTTGCCCGTTACCGTGTAGCTCTGCAAGTAGTTCGGGGCGGATACCTGAGTGACGATGAAGGTTATCGGTGTTCTGCGTAATGAGAAATTGAAGCTTGTGGAGTCGCTGGAGCTCGAAGAGAGCCAGGTGGGACGCGTTGGGCTTGATTTGGTTTGGCGGAACCCGCCACTGGGGCGGGGGCAACCCGGCGTCGCGGCGCGTCCAGACCCCGTTGGGACCACGAAAGTCGGGAATTCCTGAGTCCGTGCTGATACCTGCACCAGTAAAGGCCACGAGATGCTGGCTTTGAGAGATCCAACGACCAATGATCTCGATGTGTTCGTCAAGGCGCTGCTCCGTAGGCATGATTTCTATCCTTTGCGACTGATGGGGAAGGAAGACCGCGTCTCACGCTCTCTTGCCGACAGGAAGACGGCGCTTTGCACAACGTATGCCGCCAGAGGGAGCTTATGCACAACGAGCAGTTGTCCCATGGCCATCAGAGAAGCGGCAAGAACTCGGGCAACCGGGCTGAAAGCTCGTGATACCGGCTGCACTGCGCAGGAGGCGTTCGGTATTCTCGGCCGATTGTGGTCGTGTAAGTCGAACCAGGGGGAGGGAATGTACGACGCGTTTTTGCAGTTTTGAGTTGGAGTGTTTCCGATCTTGGCGCGAGTCGGGCACGGCGGCCTCCTGAAGCGTCTTATTGCACCACAATGATGCTGAAGTCATCCGGCAGCTGCCCATGGTTGTGCTCAACTTGCAATTGGCGTACAGCCAGGATGAGTTCCGTGCCCTGCGTGGCCTGGGCAAGTCCAGCAATCGCATCATGCCCTACACCCTTCCAGACTCCATCGGACATGATCAGCACCTTCGAGCCAGGGCTAATCCGAGCCGTGAATGGTGTGGGAGCGCGACACCCGAGCCAACGGGTGGATTTTTTCGTTGCTTGGCTGTCAACTCCGTGTAGTGGTTATTGCTTACAAGGACAACGGCGCTGTCACCACACGAAGCCCCCGATACTCGGTCGTCGGCGACA
>JADDQE010000010.1 GCA_016781525.1 bacterium
TGCCCTACTCCTGACTTTGCATTAGCCCTGTCCGCAAGAACCTGCGCCTTGCAAATTAGCTCACTCTCCGTGATGATGGACCGAACGAGAAAGGAGCACCATGCAGATCAGTCAAATGAACTGGCAGCAAGTCGAGGCCTACCTTGCCGGAGACGACCGCGCCGTGCTCCCTTTGGGCTGCACCGAACAACATGCCTATCTCAGCTTGAGCACCGATAGCATCCTTGCCGAGCGCGTTGCCGTAGAAGCAGCCGAGCCGCTGGGAGTCCCCGTGTTTCCGGTCGTAGCCTACGGCATCACGCCGTACTTTCGGGCGTATCCTGGCACACTATCCTTGCGGGTGACGACCTATATGGCCGTGGTGCGTGACCTACTGGATTCGCTTGCCGATACAGGCTTCCGGCGAATTGTGCTTGTGAATGGCCATGGGGGAAACTCACCGGTACAAGGGCTCGTCGCAGAGTGGCTAGTCGACCATCCAGGCACCTGTGTCCGCTTCCACAACTGGTGGAACGCGCCGCAAACGTGGGCTAAGGTTCAGGAGATCGATCCCGTCGCGTCGCACGCATCGTGGATGGAAAACTTTCCATGGACGCGCCTGGCCGGCGTGGTGCTTCCCGATCAGCGCAAGGCGCCGATTAATATCGCACGGCTTCAGCAACTCGGGCCCACGGCGGTCCGGACAGAGCTCGGCGACGGCAACTACGCTGGGCTTTACCAGCGCGGCGATGACGAGATGCAGCTATTATGGGAGACCGGAGTAGCTGAGACGCGGGCGGTGATCGCGGATGGTTGGCCGACGATTACCTCCGAGTAACGGCTGTACCCGAGGTCTGGGCTTGCGATAACATAGTGAGTGCGTCCGCAGCCGTGCTGACGACGCAATGAGGAAGGAAATATGCCGCAACAACCAGTCATCATCGCGAGTGATCTCGAAGGCGTGCTGGTACCTGAAATCTGGATCGCAGTAGCCGAAGCCACAGGGATCGAACGGCTGCGGCTTACCACACGCGATGTCGCCGACTACGACCTGCTGATGCAGGGCCGGCTGGAGATCCTTCGAGAGCATGGTCTATCGCTGCCAAAGATCCAGGCGGTGATCGACGGTATTGATCCGCTTCCAGGCGCCGCGGAATTTCTCCGCTGGGTGCGGGGCCACGCTCAATGCATCATTCTGTCCGATACCTTCTACGAGTTTGCGGCGCCACTGATGGCCAAGCTGGGACACCCGACGCTCTTCTGTAACATGCTCGACGTCGACGCCGACAATATGATCAGCAGTTATCGCCTGCGACAGCCCGACGGGAAGCGGCAAGCAGTCCGGGCATTGCAGCAGCTAAATTTTCAAGTTGTCGCAGTGGGCGACTCGTACAACGACACTACCATGCTCGCCACTGCCGAGACAGGCATCCTTTTTCGAGCCCCGGACAATGTCGTCGCAGAGTTTCCACAGTTTCCTGTAATGTACGAGTACCAGGAGCTACGTGAGCGCCTCGCACCCCTGATCGCCCATGCCCGCTAACGCGAAGCGTGACGTAAACAGTGGTGCCGCAAGGACGATGGGACACAGGTGATGGATATGCAGAAACGCGCGCTCCTACCAACTGTTGTTCGGCGACAAGCGGGTGCCCCGCTTGATCGAACGGGACGACGCAGGCCATGAGTACCACCGCGCCAGACCCCGGGCTTGTTCCCCCACGCGCTCGCGCGCGTGATCTAGGTATTGCACCTGGTATCTTGGCACCCGGCCGGCTGAACGCCATCACGGATGTACCTGCCGTACGAGTTGGGCATGTCACCCTGATCGAGGGCAACAATATCAGGACCGGGGCGACGGCGATTCTGCCGCATGATGGCAACCTGTACCAAGATAAAGTACCGGCTGGAGTCGTCGTCGGTAACGGCTACGGCAAGCTGATGGGCAGCACGCAGATTGTGGAGCTCGGCGAGATCGAGACGCCGATCGTGTTGACAAATACGCTTGCTGTGCCACGGGCCGCCGATGCCATTTTGGACTGGACGCTGACGCAGCCTGGAAACGAGCGAGCTCTTTCAATCAATCCCCTTGTGGGCGAGACCAACGATGGCCTGCTGAACGATATTCGCCGGCGAGCGCTCACACCTGAACGGATTCGCCGTGCAATCGAGGAGGCTGCCGACGGACCCGTGGGCGAGGGCACGATTGGCGCCGGCACAGGGACAGTTGCGTTCGGCTGGAAGGGCGGTATCGGCACCAGCTCGCGCCGCTTGCCTAACAGCTTGGGAGGGTACCTGGTCGGCGTGCTGGTCCAGGCGAACTTCGGCGGTGTGCTGCAGGTTCTCGGGATACCCGTGGGACAGGCGCTCGGACAGTATTACTTGAAGGACGCCATCGACAGTACGGCCGACGGGTCGATCATGATCGTTGTCGCTACGGACGCGCCGCTGTCCGATCGCAACCTTACACGTCTCGCACGACGGGCATTGGCCGGCCTCGCTCGAACTGGAGCCGCGATGAGCAATGGCTCAGGCGACTACGTGCTCGCTTTTTCGACCGCCGCTGAGGTACGGCGGACGCCCGAGCGGCGGTCGCAGGTTGCTGCGATTGCCGACCTGCCTAACGACCAAATCTCGCCTTTGTTTCAGGCCGTCATCGAGGCGACCGAGGAGGCGATCTACAACGCACTGTTTACGGCGACCGGCCTCACCGGCTTCAATCACAAGCGAGTCGAGGCACTGCCAATTGACGAGGTCGTCGGACTACTGCGATTGCAATCTGAGTAGTTGAGCGGTGTAGCCCGCAGCAAACTGCCGTTGCCGATATGTAGAGAGTATGAGCATCAAGTTCCAGGTTCTGGGCGCCCCCGGCCATGATAACGCGTTGTTTGTCCGAGTGGAAACTGGGCAGACCGTCCACCGCTTGCTCTTCGACTGTGGTGAGCAGTGTGTAAGCGGCCTGCCTGTCGCCGAGGTGCAAGCAATCGATCATCTCTGCTTCTCACACCTGCATATGGACCATGTTGCCGGATTCGACGCGCTCTTTCGGGTCATTTTCAACCGTCCAACGCGTCCGGTACAGGTTTGGGGGCCGCCCGAGACGAGCCGTATCCTCCACCATCGCTTTCAGGGGTTCCTGTGGAACCTGTACGCCGACCAGCCAGGCAGCTGGTATGTCACCGACATCCACGCCGATCACCGGGCCTCGTTTCGCTTCGCCGCCAACGAGGCCTTTGCCCTGGCGCATCCCGCCGGCGTCGAACCTTTCGCGGACCGGCTAATCGAGACCGCCACCTTTACACTACACGCGCTTCATCTTGACCATCGTGCGCCGTCGATGGCCTACATCCTGCGCGAGAAACCGCGGCTTAACGTCGATCCGCTCAAGCTTGCCAAGTCTGGGCTTCAGCCGGGACCGTGGCTGCAAATGATTAAGGAGACCCGAGCGGATGAAGCGCCAACCGTCACAATTGGGGATCGCGTCGTCGAGCGCAGAGCCCTTCGAGAGCAGCTATTGGTTGAATCGCCGGGCGAGTCGATCGCCTATCTCACCGACTTTCTGCTCGACGAGCCGGCACAGGAGCGGCTGCTACCAATCTTAAAGAGCTGCACCACGCTCGTATGTGAAAGCCAATATCGTGAAGCGGACCTAGCGCTAGCACTGCGCAATCACCACGTGACGGCGGCACAGGCCGCGCGGCTGGCGGTTCGCGCCGACGTGGGCCAGCTCCTTCTGTTTCATCTGTCGCAGCGCTACCACCGAGAGGAGTGGCCCGCGCTGCTCGCCGAGGCCCGCGCCATTTTCCCCAACACCCAGTTCCCCAGCCACTGGGATCTCGGCGATGGCCGCTGATTTGCTTCGGCCTGCTTGTAGTTGGCCCGCTAAGGAGCGGCGAGCAACGCCGACGCTTTCCCACCGCGCCCAGCGTCAGCGCCCGTGGCGTACGAATTGATGTAGCCTCCTCGCGCAAAGCGTTAGCAGCGCAACAACAGTCTGCCAGGAGGTTACCGATGGAACGCGACAACCAGACGAGCAACGAGGACGCGCTCGACGCCACCACCGGCGGCGCTGATAATCAGGGGGGAATACCCGGCGCGAACACCGAAACAGATATTCCCCAGTCGGAGGGCATGGTCGGCTTTGCGGCGGGAGCCTCGAGTGGCGGCGCGCTCGACGACACAACCACCGCCTCGGTCGGCAGTGCGGCCATGGGCGGACTCGGCACGGGCCGGTCGATGGGCGGCAGCGTAGTCAACGACATGAGCGGCGCGGGGATGGGCAGTGGCTCCCGTGATGGCAGTTCGCTCGACAACATGAGCACGGGCGCGCTCGAAAGCCAGCGCGGCCAAGCGTCCGAGACTGGGGTCAAACCCGGCGTACCGACCGGCAACGCGATGGATAATGCCCGTACAAGCACGTTGGACGACAACCAATAATCAAAGGTCCTGATGAAGAGGCAGCGCTGTCGCGAGTGGCAGCGCTGCCTCTTATTCCTAGGCCGGGATGAACCGATGCCAAGCCGATTGTGATAGGCAGGCTGCCAAAGCTAGCCTCAGAGAGAGCCTATGTGACGCGGAGTGCATCCGCCGGTGCAACCCGTCCGCCCTGCCAGGCGGCGATAAGCGTCATGCAGCTGGAGCCAAGCCACGCAAGCGCCATAACAACCACAATCTCGCTCCACGGCACGCTGAACTGTAGCTCGGAAAAGCGCGTTGCCAGCACGCCCACGAGTGTGCGGGCCAGCAGCAAGCCGACGGCGATGCCTAGGCCCACTGCAGCTGCAGCGATACTAATTGACTCGACGATCAGCATCGTTCGGATATGTCCGCCTGTAAATCCCAGCGCGCGCAAGGTTGCTAGCTGCTGCCGTCGTTCCAACACTCCCTGGACGCTAAGCAGACCAAGTGCCGCAATCCCTGCAAGCAGCCCGAGTCCCATAAACCCTTGAACCAACTTGACCAGCAGCAGGCGAACGGAACGTATCAGCCGCTGCACCTCGCCCAGTACCGTGACCACCAGGCCTTGGTCGGCAAAGGAGACCCGGAGACCTTCGGCTGTATCTCGCAGACCCGTACCATCAGCCAGAGAAAAGAAGTAGCTTTCCGGCGCTGGCACATTCATTCCAGCGACACCCGAACGGCTGGTATAGATGCCAGGCTCGAGCTCAGAGCGCGGATCGATGATGCCAATGATTGTTAAGCGAGCTGGTTGACCGCCTTGGGCCGAAACCCACACGGTAAAGGGCTCGAGCGCTGCCTGCTCCAGGCTGCTGGGGAGTACAACGCCGCCGCTCGCTTGACCGGTCACTACCGCTGTCCCCGGGCTTTGCGCAAGTGCGGCCCACACCTCGGCTGCGCTGTCAAAGCCTGGTGCACGGTGCACGACATCGGCTTGAATACCCTTGAGAAAGCCGGCGTCCACCACGGCAAGTGTCGCGTCACGCCAGGCAGCGCGCTCTAGCCCAAACTGCACCACACTTACCTCTTGCGTTGCGACAGAGCCAATTGCATCAAACGCCTCGGGCGAGACGGCCGGCGCCTGCTGGAGCGCTGCTTCCATATCAAATGCGGTTTCCCCACGAACCTCAGCGCGGAGATCATATCCAGCCACGGGCGGCTCGTCGTGACCATACGCGTTCGCAATGACCTCGATCAGCGACAGTGTTGCGACAATGATCACAACCACCATGCTAAACATCACCACAGTAAGCCCGCTCCGCGAGCGCTGCTGCCCAAGGTACCCGGCGACTGGCCTCACGATTGCGCGTAAGCGGGGAGCTGATCCTAGGCCAACGTCGAGCATCCGCAGGAGCGGGCCCAGCCCTTGAACCACGAGCCAGGCAGACACTGGCGTAAGGACGACCCCCGCAAAGGCAACGCTTACCGCACCATTCGTTATGTCTACAACTTGCTCGCGCAGCTGGAGCAAGAGACGCAGCCAAATGCCAACAACGCCCGCAGCAGCTACGATATTGACTGGGTCAAGCACCTGTGGGCTTGCACGTCGGCCGACCCGGCGCAGGAGCACTTGCATGAGGCTGGCGGCGCCAAGCAGGGCAAGTGACCAAGCCACGGGTGCGACCAACGAGCGAGTATCCGGCCCCAGCGTCACTTGCCGCCCGATCCACCAAACGATACCCGCGGCGCCGAGCAGGAGCGTCGGACCGCTGATACGGTGCTTCGCATCGTCGACTAGCTCACCGCGCAGACCGCCGACGATCCCCGTGCGCGTAACACGCCACACCGCTACCAACATGGCACCAAATGTCAGCAGCAGGCCACCCGCAGCGGCAAGCCCCAAACTTCGTAGGCCAAGGTATGGTTGCAGTTGAATGCCGAAAGGAGCGAGAGCGTCGGCGAGTGCAAAGACGAGCAGATAGCTAGCTGTGACACCAAGCACCGCGCCAAGGACGGCGCCAGCCAGATTATAGGCCATGCCCTCGGCGAGAAACATCACCATTATCTGCCACCGCCGCATACCGATCGCACGTAGGGTTGCAAGCTCCGCTCCCCGATCCGCGGCCAAAAGAGCAAAGATCAGAAAGATCAGAAGAATCGCCGCAGCAATTGAGAAGATGCCGAGCACCAAAAAGACTGTTGTTACGACGGTGCCATATTGCCGAGCCTGCTCAAGCGCCTCGTGCTTGACCTCGAGCACCGAGAGCTCCGACACTTGCTGAATGAGCCTGCCGGCACGCGCACCAGCGCCCGGCAGACGCCACGCCAGCGACATCAGTCGCGCACGGGTACGTGGCTCAGAGATGAGGCTGACAAAATTCTCACTCAGCTCAGGCTTGGACGCTTCCAATCGCAGCTCGATGATCTCGTCCCGATCATGCTCATGGAGCAGCTCCTCTGCCTGCCGTAGCGCCCGCTGAATATCTGGCCCTGCCAGCAGCTGGTGCAGCTCACGAGCCACCTCGCGATCAGCCAAGCGCCACCGTAGCGCCCGCGCTGCCTCAGCCGAGCGTTCCACCCCGGCAGTCCCACCACGGTTGGC
>JADDQE010000036.1 GCA_016781525.1 bacterium
AGTCACGGTGGACGTTGTGACTGCTGCCGAAGACAACATCGAGCGCGAGACGAGGCGCGACCTGCGGGAGTAGCTCGATTTGCTGCAGGGACCAGATGCCGCCACGCGCGGGATCGCCAAGGATGACGGCCGTCGGTTGAGCGAGCTGGCCGAGGTTGTCGACGAAACTTTGGCCGGCGTTCTCAACCAAAAATCCTTCGACGGCAGCCCGCCGCGCTCGGTGGCGAGCCCACGCCTTCCACCAAACGTCACACGGATGCCAGCCTGGGTTGGCGGCGGCGATTTCGGCGCGTGCAGCGTCATCAGGGGGTGTGTCGAGGCCAGCCGTGAAATAAGCAACGTTTCGCGCCGGATCGGACGCCAGCGCGACCGCTGGATCGAGTAATACCAGCGCACGCGACCTGACCTGCGCGTCGGGCAAGCTGGCATGGACCAGCGCGTTCATTCCACCCCAGGAGTGGCCGAGAATAATCGGTTCATGCAGCGCAAGTGCTGCGAGCCACTGATCAAGCAAGCCTGCAGTATTGTGGACCGCGTAGCCGCCGGGAGCGTTTCCCGACAAGCCATGACCCGGCAGATCCGGCGCGAAGACGTGGAAGCCCATGCTCGCCAGTCGTGGCCCGACACGCCACCAGCCATAGGCATCGCTGGTTATGCCGTGCCAAAGGACGAAGGGCGCTCCATCGCTACCCCACTCGAGGTAACGCCAGCTTATCCCAGCAGCGGTCATGGTGCGCTCGGTAGGCGCTGCACCACCATCGCAATCGCTGGCAAAATCGAAGGTCATAGCTGCTCCCCACGAAACGGCATCAGTCGCCAAGCTCGTACGGAGCCCTGCTTCTGATGCCTGACGCCTGATGCCTCATGTTTAGCGCACGACGATGTTGACCAGCTTGCCGGGCACGACCACTACTTTGGCAATCGACTTGCCGTCGATGCTGGCCTGAACTTTATCGTTGCCCAGAGCCGTCTCGCGGATCTGTTCCTCGCTTGTATCCACAGGGACGGTGATGCGGTCACGGACCTTGCCGTTGACCTGCACGACGAGCTCAATTGCTTCGGCGATGGTCAATGCTTCGTCATACTGCGGCCATGGCTGCAAATGGACACTGTATTCGCCCCCAATCCGCGACCACAGCTCTTCGCTCAAGTGTGGGGCGAGCGGAGCAAGCATCAGCGTAAGCGCCCGGATTGCCTCGTGCCAGGCTTCGGTGTTATACACCGCTGTTTCCCGCTGCTTATACAGGTCGTTGACGTACTCCATGAGCGCGGCAATCGCGGTGTTGAAGGCAAAGCGCTCGAGATCCTCGCCGACCTTTTTGAGCGTGCGGTGTGTGCGCCGCCGGAGCTCCTGTGGATCGCCGCCGCTGCCGCCCTTCCCCGCCTCGGTGACGATATTCCAGGCGCGATTGACGAAACGGACTGTGCCCTCAAGGCCCTGGTTGTTCCAAGGGCCACCTTGGTTCCACGGTCCAATGAACATCATAAAGAGTCGGACCGAGTCCGCTCCGTAGCGCGCCACCAGATGATCAGGATCAATCACATTGCCGCGCGACTTTGACATCTTCTCGTTGTCTTCGCCGAGGATAATGCCCTGGTTGAACAGACGACGCATCGGCTCCCCGAAGCTTACCAGCCCAAGGTCACGCATCACTTTCGTCCAGAAGCGGGTGTAGAGCAGATGCATAACTGCGTGCTCGGCGCCACCAGTGTACTGATCGACCGGCAGCCAGCGCTCACCAATCGCCGGGTCAAACGGAGCTTGATCGAAGTGCGGCGACAGGTAGCGATACTGGTACCACGATGAGTCGACAAAGGTGTCCATCGTGTCCGTATCACGCTCCGCCTCGCCTCCACAGTCGGGGCAGGTCGTGAGGCGCCAGGTCGGGTGCAGCTTGAGCGGCGACTGGCCGGTGGGCATGAAATCGACGTCCTCGGGCAGCTCAACCGGCAGTTGATCCTCGGGCACCGGCTGCTCGCCGCACTTCTGACAGTAGACCATCGGAATCGGCGTACCCCAGTAGCGCTGTCGACTAATCAGCCAATCGCGTAGTCGATAGGTTACCGCAGTTCGGCCCTTACCGTGTTCCTCGAGCCATTGGATCGCGGCCTTAACGCTCTCGCCCTCTTCTTTCCCGGCCGGAATGCCGTTAAGCGGCCCGGAGTTGACCATCACGCCTCCGCCCGGCCAGGCCTCGGTGATCGTCGCCCCGTCTAAATTCTGGCCCTCAGGCTGCACCACAACCGGCGTTGGTAAGCCGTACTTGCGCGCAAACTCAAAGTCACGCTGATCGTGGGCCGGAACCGCCATGATCGCGCCGGTGCCGTAGCCCATCAACACGTAGTCGGCAATCCAAATGGGCACTCGCTCGCCATTGACCGGATTAATGGCGTAGCTGCCGGTCCAAACGCCCGTTTTCTCTTTATCAGTCGCCTGGCGCTCGATCTCCGACTGCCGGCTCGCGGCAAGCTTATAGGCCTCCACCTCGGCCCGCTGCTCGTCGGTCGTGAGCCGCTCGACCAACGGGTGCTCCGGCGCCAGCACCATAAAGGTAGCGCCCCAAAGCGTATCGGGCCGAGTGGTAAAGACTTCAATCGGGTCGCCGTCCTCCGTGGTGAAAGTGACGTGCGCGCCCTCCGAGCGGCCGATCCAGTTGCGCTGCATGGCCATGATCCGCTCGGGCCACTCCACACCGCTGAAATCGAGCAGCTCGTCGGCGTACTTGGTGATGCGGAACAGCCACTGGTCGAGGTCTTTTTTTATCACCGGCGTCCCACAGCGTTCGCAGACCCGCTCCTCGCCCTTCACCTGCTCGCGGGCGAGGGTTGTGTTACAGGATGGGCACCAATCGACGGGTGCGAACGTGCGGTACGCCAGGCCCTGCTTGTAGAACTGGATAAAGAACCACTGGTTCCAGCGGTAATATTCAGGATCGCAGGAGACCATCTGCTGCTCCCAGTCGATCATCATGCCCATTGCCTTAAGCTGGCTGCGCATATAGTCGATGTTGGAGTAGGTCCAGTGCTTAGGATTGATCCCGCGCTTGATTGCCGCGTTCTCAGCCGGCAGACCAAAGGCGTCGAAGCCCATCGGGAAGAAAACATCATAGCCGCGCATGCGCATGAAGCGCGCGCTCGTATCGCTCGGGCTATAGGCGTACCAGTGGCCCATATGGAGATTGCCGCTGGGGTAGGGCAGCATCGTCAACGCGTAATATTTGCGCCCTTGGGGCTGGGAATGGAACTTGTATATCCCGCTCTCGTCCCAGCGCTGCTGCCATCTCTTCTCGGTCGTCACGGCATCGTATCGTTCGGCCATATTTGTCTCCGGTAAAGGTTTATAGTTAACAGGTGTCAGGTGTCGGGTATTAGCCCCAGCCATCAGGTATGAACGGTTGGCAGCAAGTTCTTTGTTCGCGGCTCGTTGTACTCTATTCTTTCCCCGCGTGCCTCGCGTCTCGCTTACACTACCACACGCTTTCGCTCCGCCAGCTCGAGTAGTCGGTCGGCCAACGTCGCGAGCTCGGCGCGCCCCTGGAGCGGCTGCAGCCACGCCTCGGGAATCGCCACGTAGCCCCAGCGCGTGCCAGCCAAAGCGCCTGTTACCGCCCCCTGCGTATCGGCGTCGCCGCCGAGGTTGACTGCGGCGGTTACGGCGTCCTCGAAGCTATCATGTGCGAGCACGGCCCAGACGGCGATGCGCAGCGTGTCAAGAACGTAGCCGGTCGTGGGCAATTTGTCAGAAGGAAGATTGGGCTGGATCTGTTCTAAAACCTCCGCCACTACCGCTGCCGCACGGTTTTCACGCCGGATACGATAGGCCACACTCCGTACAGCTTCGGCTATGGGCATGTCGCGCAGCAAGTGATGGATCAACAGGTTGACCGCGGCGCTGCCGGTCCAGGCTTGCGGATCGAAATGGGTAATGAGCGCCTCATCCCGTGACGCATCGATCAGGCGTCGTTCATCATAGGCATAACGTAGCGCGAGCGGTGCACAGCGCATAATCGTGCCGTTGCCGGCGCTCTGCCCGTTAAGTAGTCGATGGGCGCCCATCGCGGCGAGCGGCACTGTGTTGCCCTTTTCCCAGGCCTGAAGCGCTAGCCTGGTGATGTTGCCAACATCTTTCGGTTTGGTCCGAAGCCATGCAACGTACCGGCTCGCCACGTCGTTTAGGTCGAAGACCTCGCGTGTTACTAAACTCTCGGCAAGCGCGCGGGCCATTGCAGTATCATCGGTAGTCTCGCCGGGCTTGAGCTTGAGCCAGCCGCCGCCGACCATTTTCCGCAAGACGCCTCCGTAATGTTGAGCAATCTCGAAGCGGCTTTTGAATTCGACGGGGCCGCCCAGTGCGTCGCCTATGGCGAGGCCTACTAAACAGCCGCGAAAACGATCTTGGGTTACCGGCATAATCTGCTCACTTTGCCGAAAAGTCGAGTGTACGCGTCGTCTTAATACTTACTTACCTCGGAACGACCGGTGCTTTGTAGGCAACATAGATTAGGCGGGTTGCGGTTGCCGATGGTTCGGAACCATCGGGAGTATGCCGCTCCAGCAGGCTAAGTCCAGCTTGCTCGATAGCAGAAACCATTTCCACGTCTGTGTGCGCCCGCTGAACATGTGTTTCGGCGCCTCGCACCCACTGATCACTGTCTGCTTTGCGTGCGAACCAGATAACACGGCCGCGCGCAATACCGCTACGAGCATTGTAGCGCAGGCGGTTGACAACAAGCACATCGTCGCTGTCAGCCGTAACTGCGTACTGACCGGTCCATGCGCTTGCGTACTCATATGCCGTATTGACGTCGACGACGGCATAGCCGCCCGGCTTAATCGAGCGCGCGATCATTCTCCAGCCTGCCGCCAAGTCATCCGCTGTCGTGAGATAGTTGAGTGTATCGTAAAACGCCGTAGCCAGCAGCGCCGGTTGATCGACTTCGGTCACACGTAAGTCACCGAGCTGAAAGGTGATCGGCAAGTGCGCGGCAGTTGCGCGCTGCCGCGCAAGCTCGAGCATTGCCGGTGAGTGGTCGATGCCCCGCACGTACCAACCGGAACGCGCAAAGAGCACCGCCGCCGCCCCATCGCCGCAGCCCCAATCTACAACACTCTCCGCTTTGATTCCGTGCTGCCCCAGCCAGTCGAGCGTCCACGCTGCCATTCGCTCGCTCCAGGCGCCCTGGCCTATGTGCTGGTAAATCGGCGCGTACGCTTGGTACATGTTCGGCATAACAAAAAACCCTCATCCCATCACAGGGACGAAGGCAAGCTCCGCGGTACCACCCCGCCATTAATGTTCGACATGCCACAGCCGAAGCCGTGGGGCGCGAACATTCACTCGTTGCGCTGTAACGGGCTAACCCGGCGCGAGCTAGACACAGGGTGCTTCACCAGCGCTGCCCGTAGGCGAGTTCGGCGCATTGATGCGGCTTTGCACCGACCAGCCGCTCTCTGCTTGGTGCGCGCTTACTACTCCCACGCATTGCATCTTTAGCAAGTGTACCACGGTGACTATCTTGCGGCAACTCCCGTGCTCGTCGGTCTTTGTTCCCCTCTCAGGTAGCTATCAGGCTGGAGCCAAGCTCGTGCCGTAACTCTCTGACCTAACACCCGTTTATATGAAAAGAGAGGTAGTACTTTGGTACTGATGAACCTTCGCCGCACGGTGCGAGGCTAAGCCCGCGCTCGACGAATAGACTGACGAATGTTCCGGGCGGTGCTAGGGAGATCTCCGCTCTTAGAACCATCGCTTCCCGCTACTTTTTGAGCGGGGCAAGGCAGGGAATAGAACTTGCCTATTGCATGGCTGCCGAGGTTGAACCACTGTTGTGTAACAACCAGCCGGCCGCCAAACGTCCTGGACATCACACGCTTATCGAAATGTGAGCGAAAATGTGGTGCAGCTGTGACCAGAACTGGTGATGGGCTAACCTGCATGGGTGTAGTGATAGCTTGTTCGCCAGTGGGCCGTTCTTCTTCGATGGCTGTCACGACATCTCTCGATACCGAGAAAGGGTTGAGATGAAACGTTTTCATAATATGTTGCCGCAGGGCCAAGGTGGGCGCAGGCTAGGAGGCATGTTGCTTGGAGCCTCCCTGCTCGCGAGTGGTGCACTAGGCTGGATTGTTGTGCGCAGTGTTAATGATTCGGTGAATCATGATGAGAATTTGGTTTGGAATAAAGCGCCGCGCAAACAAGCTGTGGCTGGGCATACTTCTGGCGAGCCGACGCCGAGCCCCGGAGAGCAAAACATTGGCTCGGCCGTGCTCAGCTTTTTCGGGTGGGAAGAGGCTACGCCTACGGCGGAGGCGCGGCCAATTGTGGAAGAGGTGCTGGATTTCTTTGGACTTGAGCCTGGTCCTACGGTAGCTCCTGCGGCGGTCGACGAGCGACTGCCTGAAGCGGCTCCGCGCGAGGGGGTGGCTGTTGCAAGCACAGGTGTGCCAGCCTCGAAGGCCGCCCAAGCTCCGTCGCCGACGAGCAATCGGCGCAGCCCATCGCCGACAGCGCGACCGGCCAGCGGAACCGCAGTCCCGCCACGAACACAGGCACCTGGAGCAAGCGTCGGAGCAACACCCGTAGCTGGGGCACCCGCGGTGCAAGTGCCAGCAGGACCCTCAAGCATCCCTGTCACCGAAGGCGCGCCTCGTCCTAGCGCTACTCCTGAAGCGGAGAGTGGTGTAGCACCCTCTGAGCCTCGGCGTCCCGCACCTTCAACGCCGACGGAGGAATCAGCGGCACGTCCTGGCCGGAATGCGCCAGCTCCACAGCCGCCAACGCCGACGGAGGAATCAGCGGCACGTCCT
>JADDQE010000045.1 GCA_016781525.1 bacterium
CCACGTTCAAGTGCGGTTTGGTCCGCTCGAATTTCTGACGTGCCATGTGTAGCGATCCTCCTGCTACAAACGATGCGTAAACCTTTAGACAATGCGATAGGAACAGGGGGTTGGTTCCCGGCCAAGCCGGCCCTAAACTCCCTATTCCTTGACACACCCGCAACCGGGCGGCGCAACTGGCGTAACAACGAGGGGCGTTCGGCCCCCCGGTACAAGGCGAGATTATACCACACTTTACAGCTATGTAAAGCAAACAGACGGCCGATCAGCCGAATCTGTTTGCATCCCGCCATGGTTGCGAAGCCGCTGGCACGCGCCATGGTATGGCAAACGATGCTCGACTTGCATCGGGCACCCGAATTGCAGACAATACGGCGATGCTCGGAGCAGGCTCCAAATTGGCACCGCAACGAGCGACAGGTGACTAAGAACGTATGGTACCACCAAAACAACCGGAATTTGTGCTGCTGGCTTCGCCGGACTGGACCGACTACGAGCTGCTCGACAGTGGCGCCGGCTCCAAGCTGGAGCGATTCGGTCCGTATCGGTTTGTCCGACCCGAGCCTCAGGCGATTTGGCAGCCGACACTCGACGAGCAAGAGTGGCGCCGGGCAGACGCCGTTTTTCGAACTGATAGCAATACCGAAGGCGGCCGCTGGTCGTTTAATCGCCAGATCGAGCCCCAATGGATCATGCGCTACAAAAACCTTTCGTTCTGGGCCCAACCAACACCCTTTCGGCATATGGGCGTCTTTCCGGAACAAGCCAATCAGTGGGATTGGGTGCGCGGGCATGTCGAGGCCGCCCGTGGCCAAGCACGCGTGTTGAACCTCTTTGGATACACCGGCATCGCCTCGTTGGCCGCGGCGAGCGCGGGAGCAGCGGTAACGCATGTCGACGCTTCGAAAAAGACGATCGGCTGGGCACGTGAAAATCAGGTCTTGTCAGGGCTAGACGACCGGCCGATTCGCTGGATCCTCGACGATGCCCTTAAGTTTGTTCGGCGCGAGGTACGCCGCGGCGCTCAATACGACGGCTTCATTATCGATCCCCCGCCTTTTGGCCGCGGGCCCAAAGGTGAAATCTGGCGGATTGACGATGGGCTGCCTGAACTACTGCGCGAATGCCGCCAGCTGATGAGCGATGCGCCACTCTTCATGGTGTTGACCGCATACGCCATTCGTTTCTCGGCGCTGAGTCTCCGCTATCTGCTAAGCGAAACAATCGCCGATTTTGGTGGAACGCTGGCCGGTGGTGAAGCCGTGATCCCCGAGCAGCGGACCGACCGCCTCCTGTCGACGGCGATCTTCGCGCGCTGGTCGGCGCGGTAACGTATGGATCGAGGAGGGCGAGCCGAGCGATGTCCAATAACGCAATGTTGATTACAAGCCTGCAGAACCCCCGCGTAAAGTATATGGTCGCGCTGCGAGACCGCCGCGAGCGCGACCGCTCGCAGCTGATGCGGGTGGAAGGCTTCGAAGAGCTCTCCTTAGCCCTCGCTTCTGGAGCGCGGCCGACGACACTTTTCTTCTGCCCCGCTCTATTTCGCGACCCCCAGCAAGCGCGGATGATCGACCAAGCAGCCCAGCTCGGCACGGAGCTGATCGAGGTCACGCCGCCAGTCTTTGAAAAAATGTCATACCGTGATGGTCCCGACGGTTGGCTTGCCACATTACCGTTGCTCAATACAACGTTGGCTGCGTTGCCCGTCGCATCTAATCCCCTTGTGGTCGTAGCCGAGTCGGTGGAGAAGCCGGGCAACTTGGGCGCGATGCTGCGTACAGCCGACGCTGCTGGCGTCAATGCTTTGATCGCCGCCGCGCCTCAGACGGACTGGGGCAATCCGAATATCGTTCGCTCGAGCAAAGGGGCACTTTTCAGCGTTCCAGTAGCAGCCGGCGACAACCACCAGACGCTTGAGTGGCTGCGCGCGCACAGCATTCAGATCGTAGCCGCTACGCCCCAAGCCTCGAGGCTGTATACTGAGACCGACATGCGTGGTCCCGTTGCGATTGCCGTCGGCGAGGAGAAGTATGGCTTGAGCGAGTTCTGGCTGCGTGAGGCAGACATACAGGTTCGGATACCGATGTTCGGCCGGGTCGACTCGCTCAACGTCGCAACCGCAACCGCGCTGCTCGTCTACGAGGTTGTTCGGCAGCGAGCAATGTCCTAGGAGCATCCCAATGAATGTTAGCCAGCTTGTACCCGCCGGTATTCAGCACCCGCGGGTCAAACAATATCTCACGATCAAGAACAACACCAAATCGAATCCAGAGCATTTAGCGTGTCTCGAGGGGCTGTGGGAGCTGTCGCTCGCGCTGAACGAAGGTCTCGAGATCAGAGCGTTCTTCGTTTGTCCCGAGCTGCTACGCGGTGAGGCCGGTGAGCACTTGGCCCAAAAGATTATCGACTCCGGCGCTCACTCCTATGTGGTGAGCGAGAAGGTCATGTCACGACTGACCGACAAAGATCAGCCCGATGGCCTAGCCGGCATTGTTCAGCTACGGCGATTCACGTGGGACGACATCAAGCTTGCCGAGCATAATCGCGTGGTCGTGCTGGATGGACTGGAGATTCCAGGGAATGTTGGGACGATTATTCGCTGCGCCGATGCCGTAGGGGCGCATGGGATCATCCTCACGAATCGCCGCACGCGCTTGTCACATCCTAAGCTGCTCCACTCGAGCATGGGCTCGGCCTTCACCTTACCCGCGATCGAGGCACAGATCGACGAGGCGTCAGCGTGGCTCAAGGAGCACGGCTTCAAAATCATTACAACCGATACTGACGCGCCGCTCAACTACCGCAAGGCTGACTATCGTGGCCGAGTTGCAATTGTGATGGGCAGCGAGCGTTACGGGATTATGCGTCAGTGGTACGACGCGCAAGATTTCAGCGTGTCAATCCCAATGAGCGGCAAAATGGATTCATTGAACGTGGGCAACGCGGCGGTGCTGATGCTGTACGAGCTGTTTTACCAGCAGGAACCCGAGAAGTTCGACGGTACGGCCTGATGGCTGAAGGTGACCTCAGACGATTGGACGCAGGCGAGCCGAGCGCAGGACAAGTGGCAACAAACGGAGGGGCCGTCCCACATCAGTGAGACGGCCCCTCTGGTTACTTAACCCGAGCTTAGCGCGCCGGGCCCTTGCTCTTGGCCATGATCTCTTCGGCCAAGCTATTGGGCAGCGCCTCGTAGTACGCAAACTCCATCGAGTAGTTCGCGCGGCCCGAGGTCATCGAGCGGAGGTCGGTGGCATAGCCGAACATGTTCGACAGCGGCACGTGCGCGCGGATGACCTGCGCATTACCAATGGCGTCCATGCCCTCGACGCGACCACGGCGGCTGTTAAGGTCGCCGAGCACGGTACCCATGAAGTCTTCCGGCACGGTCACCTCGACCTTCATGATCGGCTCGAGGATCTGCGGGCGGCCCTTGCGTACGCCATCCTTGAGTGCCATCGATGCCGCAATCTTGAAGGCCATTTCCGACGAGTCAACCTCGTGGAACGAGCCATCGTACAGCGTGGCCTTGACATCGACAACCGGATAGCCGGCCACAACGCCCGTCTCCATCGCCTCGCGGATGCCCTGCTCGACCGCCGGGATATACTCCTTCGGCACCGAGCCACCCACGGTGGCGTTGACAAACTCAAAGCCCGTGCCCTGCTCCTTGGGCTCGAAGCGCACCTTGACGTGGCCGTACTGGCCCTTACCGCCGGACTGGCGCACAAACTTCGAGTCGATATCGCTGGGCTGCGAGATGCTCTCGCGGTAGGCCACCTGCGGCTTACCAACGTTTGCCTCGACCTTGAACTCGCGCATCATGCGGTCGACGATAACCTCAAGGTGAAGCTCGCCCATGCCGCCGATGATCGTCTGGCCAGTCTCCTGGTCAGTCCGCAGGCGGAATGTCGGATCTTCCTCGGCCAGCTTCGCCAGCGCCAGACCCATCTTGTCCTGGTCCGCCTTGGTCTTGGGCTCGACCGCAACATGGATCACCGGCTCGGGGAACTTAATCGTCTCGAGCACGACAGGCTCGCTTGGATCACAGATGGTATCGCCGGTAAAGGTCTGCTTGGGGCCGACCATCGCGGCGATATCACCCGCGAAGACTTCCTTGATCTCTTCGCGGTGATTCGCGTGCATCTGCAGCAGCCGTCCGATGCGCTCCTTTTGGCCCTTCGACGAGTTGAACACATACGAGCCCGCCTCGATCTTGCCAGAGTAGACGCGGAAGTATGCTAGCTTGCCGACGAACGCGTCCGCGACAATCTTGAAAACGAGCGCCGAGAAGGGCTGATCGTCGCTTGGCTCACGGGTGATGAACTCAACATCCTCATCATCGACTGAAAAGCCGGGCGCCACTGCTTGCATTGCCGGCACGTCCAGCGGCGACGGAAGATAGTCGATCACCGCGTCGAGCATGCGCTGCACACCCTTGTTCTTAAGCGCCGAGCCGCAGAGCACGGGGACGAGCTTGTTCTCGATCGTCGCCTTGCGCAGCGCGCGCTTGAGCTCCTCGGTACCGATCTCTTCGCCTTCCAGGTACAGCAGCGTCAGCTCGTCGTCGGTCTCGGCGATCGCCTCGACCATGTTGGCCCGCATTATCGCAGCCTTGTCGGCGAGCTCGGCCGGGATCTCGACGATCTCCTGGTCTTTGCCAAGGTCGTCCTTATAGATCACGGCATTGTTGCTCATCAGGTCGATGATGCCGCGAAACTGATCCTCTGAGCCGATTGGCAGATAGATCGGAACCGGACGTGCGCCGAGGCGGCTGACAATCATTTCGACTGTCCGGTCGAAGTTAGCGCCCATGCGGTCCATCTTGTTGACGAAGCAGATGCGCGGAACCTCATACTTGTCAGCCTGGCGCCACACCGTTTCTGACTGCGGCTCCACACCGGCGACCGCGTCGAACACGACCACGCCGCCGTCGAGCACGCGCAGTGAACGCTCCACCTCAGCGGTGAAGTCGACGTGGCCTGGCGTGTCGATAATATTGATCCGATGGCCCTTCCACTCAGCCGTCGTCGCCGCCGACTGAATAGTGATGCCGCGCTCGCGCTCCTGCGGCATGAAGTCCATCGTCGCAGTGCCCTCGTGCACCTCGCCGATCTTGTAGGTTCGGCCGGTATAGTAGAGCACACGCTCGGTTGTGGTGGTTTTACCTGCGTCGATATGCGCGATAATGCCGATGTTACGATACAGGTTTAGTGGTGCTGGCCGTGGCATTCAAAACTCTCCATGCTTGCGGAAATGCTTCAGCAAGACTTTCTGTATATCACGCCCTGTATTCTACCAAATTTCTTTATGTTAAGCGTTGTCGCTCACAAGAGCTCGCCTTGTCGCACCCCTAAGATGCGGTGCAGAAGGCTAGCGCGCGCACAGGGGCTTAACTTTATGAAAAGTCAAGCCCCTGTGCACTGAACGGACAGACTTAGCGTGCGTAGTGCGAGAACGCCCGGTTGGCCTCGGCCATCCGGTGTGTCTCTTCACGCCGGCGAACCGACGCGCCCGTGTTATTGAACGCATCGATCATTTCGGCGCTAAGGCGCTCAACCATTGGCCGTCCCTGGCGACCGCGAGCCGACTGGATAATCCAGCGCATAGCCATCGACAAACGCATGTCGCCCTTGATTTCAACTGGCACCTGGTAGGTGGCGCCACCAACACGCTTCGGGACAACCCGCACCGTGGGAGCAGCATTACGCAGTGCCGTCTCGAACACTTCCAGCGGGTGCCGGGCAAGGCGTTCAGCCGCACCCTCAAGCGCGCCGTACACGATCTTCTCGGCAATCGCCTTCTTGCCGCTCAACATCACCTTGTTGATGAACTGCTGAATCTGCACGTTGTTGTAGCGTACGTCTGCCGGAGTCTGGCGCTTCTGGTACTTACCTCGTCGTGGCATCTCGTCTACCTCTTCTTACCGGTCGCCGGTGCGTTCTTCTTGGTTCCGTACTTGGAGCGGCCCTGCTTGCGGTTGTTTACACCCTGGGCGTCCAATGTTCCGCGAACAATGTGATAGCGCACGCCTGGCAAGTCCTTAACACGGCCGCCGCGGATTAGCACAACCGAGTGTTCCTGTAGGTTGTGGCCCTCGCCTGGAATGTACGCCGTTACCTCGATACCGTTCGAGAGGCGCACGCGGGCTACCTTGCGCAGCGCTGAGTTCGGCTTCTTGGGCGTCATAGTGCGCACTTGCGTACATACGCCGCGCTTCTGGGGCGCGCCCCTTCCACGGATGAGACGGCCACGGGTGAGCTTGAAGCGCAGCGCCGGTGCCTTCGTCTTACCAACGACGGGCTTCCGGGGCTTGCGCACAAGCTGATTGATTGTCGGCATGTTTCCTCCTGAGCACTGCCCGCACCTCAGCCAAAAGGCGTCCCCCGCGGGCGGCCAAAAAACAAAGCTTGTTTGATACAAAAAAGTGCGCAGACCCTGTCTTCGTTCGCAGCAGCGCTGCGGGTTAAGTGGGGTCTGGCAACAAAACGCTCTTATTTGTGAAATGACTACACTGCCAGATTGTCTAGCGGTTTGCTAGTATAGCAGCCCAATCACATATTGTCAAACCACGAGCGCCGCGGTTTACGGATACGAGAGCGCGGCTACGCGGTTCCACTCCTGCTCCGCCCGGTTCCACTTGCGCCAAGTTAGTGATACGGCTAGCGCTGGCCTTCTAGCTCCTCGAACACAATCTACGCGTCCGGCGCTGTAGCCCAATCCTTGAGAAACTGCGCGAGCCCCTTATCGGTGAGCGGGTGCTGCATCATCTGCTCGGGCACGTTCGGCGGCATTGTACCGATATCAGCGCCGGTCATAGCCGCCTGCACGACATACAAGGACGTGCGAGAGTTTCGGTCGTGAAGTTGTAGTTACGCACGATCGTAACACAATCTGGAACAA